>JAKISX010000041.1 GCA_021648405.1 Sulfurimonas sp.
TAAGAATACCAGCTCCATCGCCAGAGTTTTTCTCTGCTCCAACAGCACCACGATGTTCAAGGTTTGCTAAGAGCTCTAAACCTTTACTTACAATATTGTGTGATTTTTTACCTTTTAGGTGCGCGACGAAGCCAACACCACAAGCGTCATGCTCAAACTCTGGGTCATAAAGACCTTCTTTTGGTGGATAACAGTTTAATTTCATATATTACTTCTTTTAAAAGAATTTTAATTATTTTAGCAAATATTATATATAAGTTTAATTAATTTACTTATTTTTAATAACAAAAAAGGTATAATCCAAAAATTATTAAAAGAAATAAATATATTATATTCTTAGGACCAAAGGATAACTATGAACATTCGTAAAAAAGCCCTCACATTTGAAGATGTACTTTTAATTCCAAAATACTCCGAGGTGTTGCCTAAAGAGGTAAACCTTGAAACAAAATTAACAAAAAATATATCATTAAAAATTCCTGTTGTTTCAGCTGCTATGGATACTGTAACTGAATATCGTGCAGCTATTGCTATGGCTAGACTTGGTGGTATTGGAATTATCCATAAGAACATGGATATAGAAGCTCAATGCAAACAAGTTAAAAAAGTTAAAAAAAGTGAAAGTGGAATAATTATTGACCCTATATTTGTTCATCCTGATGCTACACTAGCTGATGCTGAAAAACTAATGAGTGAATATAGAATTTCTGGTGTACCAGTAGTAGATGGACACAATAAGCTTTTGGGAATTCTTACAAATCGTGATATGAGATTTGAAAAAAATATGAAAAAATTAGCTAGTGAAGCTATGACTAAAATGCCTTTAATCACTGTAGAAAAAGGCATTTCTCTTGATGATGCTGCTGATATTATGCATAAAAATAAAATTGAAAAACTTCCTATAATTGACAAAGATGGATTTTTAAAAGGTTTAGTTACAATTAAAGATATTAAAAAACGCATAGAATACCCTAACTCCAATAAAGATAATTTTGGTCGCTTAGTTGTAGGTGCAGCTATTGGCGTTGGACAAATGGATAGAGCTAAAGCACTTGTAAATGCTGGTTGTGATGTTTTAGTTCTTGATTCTGCTCATGGTCATTCAAAAGGTATTTTAGATACTGTAAAAGAGATAAAAGAATCTTTATCTATAGATGTAATAGCAGGAAATGTTGCAACTGGGGAAGCTGTTGAAGCACTTATTAAAGCTGGAGCTGATGCTGTTAAAGTTGGAATTGGCCCAGGGTCAATTTGTACTACTCGCATAGTTGCTGGAGTTGGTATACCTCAAATTTCTGCTATTGATGAATGTGCTCAAGTTGGGAGAAAACACAACATACCAATTATTGCAGATGGTGGAATTAAATATTCTGGTGACCTCTCTAAAGCGTTAGCAGTTGGTGCTAGTTGTATCATGGCTGGTTCACTTTTAGCTGGAACTGAAGAGAGTCCTGGGGAGACTATTATGTATCAAGGTCGTCAATACAAATCATACCGTGGTATGGGAAGCATAGGAGCTATGCAAAAAGGCTCAAACGACAGATACTTTCAAGAGGGAACAGCTGCTGATAAATTAGTACCTGAAGGAATTGAAGGTCGTGTACCATTTCGTGGTTCTATCGCTGGAATAGTTCATCAAATGATGGGTGGACTTCGTGCATCAATGGGTTATTGTGGAAGTAAAGATATATCTACTTTTTGGGATAAAGCTGAGTTTGTTGAAATCACAAGTGCAGGACTCAAAGAGAGTCATGTTCATGATGTTATCATTACTCAAGAAGCACCTAACTACCGCATATAATGAATACTGAAATTCGCTATGCAGGTTTTTGGATTAGATTTATTGCATCTTTTATGGATACATTATTTCTTGCTGTCCCTATTGGCATCGTTATCTATTTTTTAAGTGATGGAAACTGGTTTGATTTTGCACATTATAAACAAAATATACAAGCTGCAATGACTGGAAATATTAATAATGCTTTGACAGATATGCCTAAGATGGATAGAACATGGGATGTAATTAACTTTATTGTACTCATAACTGTTTCTATGATTTTTTGGAGAAAATTCCAAGGTGCTACTCCTGGTAAAAAATTTGCAAACATAAAAGTTGTAGATGCAAAAACTTTTGGAAATATTGATAATAAACAAGCTGTAACTCGTTCATTTGGATATTTTGTTTCTATATTTATTTTTCTTATTGGTTTTTTAATGGTAGCTTTTAGAAAAGACAAAAGAGGTTTGCACGACCTTTTAGCTGGAACCGCAGTAATTTATAATGATAATTAATTATATTATGATACCATTGTAAGTATTAATTTTGAGTATATAACTACACTAAAGGAAGATAATGGACTTACAAACAATAGCTATTCATTCTGGTTATGAAAAAGACTCTCAAAGGACTATGGCAGTTCCTATTTATATGAGTACAGCTTACGAATTTCGCGATGTTGAGCATGCTGCAAATTTGTTTTCATTAAAAGAGTTAGGTAATATTTACACTCGTCTTAACAACCCTACAACTGATGTATTTGAAAAAAGATTCGCAGAGTTAGAAGGTGGAGAGGCTGCACTAGCAACAGCAAGCGGAATGAGTTCTATATTTTATGCTATTGCCAACTCTGCTGAAGCTGGAGACAATATAATTTGCGCTAGACAACTTTATGGTGGAAGCTTAACCTTAAGCGGACATACGCTTAAAAGGTTTGGTATAGAATCAAGGTTTTTTAATGTCAAAAAACCCCAAGAGATAGAAGCACTTATTGATGATAAAACTAAAATAATCTTCTTTGAATCATTAACAAATCCAAGTATAGATGTTGCAGATATTGAAGCTATTACAGCAATTGCACATAAACATGGCATCTTAACAATAGTAGATAATACTGTAGCTACTCCTGTTTTATGTCGTCCTTTTGAGTTTGGTGCTGATATCTCTGTTCATAGTACGTCAAAATACACAACTGGTCAAGGTCTTGCAATTGGAGGTATATTGGTCGAAAGAAAGGGATTGGTAAATAAATTAAAATCAAATCCTAGATATCCACAGTTTAATGAACCAGATTCATCTTATCACGGTTTAGTATATTGTGATGTTCCCCTACCTCCATTTACTCTAAGAGCTAGGCTCTCTCTTCTTCGTGACATTGGCGCTGTATCTTCACCATTTAACTCATGGTTATTTATTCAGGGATTAGAGACTTTATCACTTCGCATGAAAGAACACTCGGTAAATGCACTTAAATTAGCTGAATTCTTAGAATCTCATCCAAAAGTAAATAAAGTCAACTATCCAGGGTTAAAAAGTAACTCAAACTATGAATATGCCCAAAAATACTTTGATGATGGTGCAAGTAGTGGTCTTCTTAGCTTTGAAGTAAACTCACTCGAAGAGGCTACAAAAATTGTTGATGCTACACAACTTTATTCACTTGTTGTAAATATAGGTGATTCAAAATCAATTATAACTCACCCAGCTTCAACAACTCATCAGCAATTAAATGAAGTAGAATTAGACGCATGTGGCGTACCAGCTGGACTTATTAGAATTTCATGTGGACTAGAGTCTATAAAAGATTTAATAGCAGATATAAAACAAGCTTTAGAGGTATAAATTAAAAATAAGATATTTTCGCTAAAATAGCATTATTATTTTATGGAGAGTAAAAAAATTGCCCTTAAATCTAAAAACACATACTGAACACTTTACTAATCCTCTTTATTTAGAAAGTGGTCGTATTTTAGAGTCTTACGACATAACATATGAATCATATGGTGAGATAAATGATGATAAAAGCAATGTTGTTGTGATTTGTCATGCACTTACTGGTTCACATCATGCAGCAGGTATGTACGAAGATGGCAAAAAAGCTGGCTGGTGGGATGGATTAATTGGTCCAGATAAAACAATAGATACAAATAAATATTTTGTAATCTGTACAAATGTTATTGGATCTTGCTTTGGCTCAACTGGTCCAATGAGTCCAAAATATCCCCATAATGACCCATATAGATATAAATTTCCAGTTGTTAGTATAAAAGATATGGTAAAAGCACAAAGAATTCTTTTTGATCGATTAGATATTCATAGGGTTGAAGCAGTTATTGGTGGCTCTATGGGTGGTATGCAAGCACTTCATTTTTCAATTCACTATCCAAACTTTGCAAATAAAGTGATAGCATTAGCTACCACTTATGCTACACAACCATGGGCTATTGCATTTAACAAAGTAGCCTCAGAATCTATACTTAAAGATCCTGATTTTAAACAAGGTTATTACGATCCAGAAATTTTAAAAGAAACTGGACTAAACGGTATGGCAGTTGGTCGTATGGCTGGTCATATTAGCTTTTTATCACAAGAGTCTATGGGTGAAAAATTTGGTCGTGAATACAAAAGCGATGATGGTCTTTTTGAACTATTTGGTAAGTTTCAAGTTGAATCATACCTTGAGTATAATGGTCATAATTTTACAAAATGGTTTGATCCACTAACATATCTTTATATAACAAAAGCTATAAATATTTATGATTTAGCCCGAGGTTTCGACTCACTTAAAGATGCTCTAAAAAAGGTAACAGCAAACCTTCATCTTATCAGTTTTAGCAATGATATGTTATTTAAAAGCTCTGAGATGAAAAAAATAAACGATACTTTAAATTTACTAAATAATAAAAAACATAGATATATTGATGTAAAAAGCGATTATGGTCACGATGCCTTTTTAGTAGAGTTTGATAAATTCAAACACCATATAAAGGATGCACTAAATGGCTAAAGAAAATCTTAATTTTGAAGTTAAACTCGAGAATGCTAAAAAATCATTACAAACCCTTATGGATCCAAAGATAACTATTGAAGATAGTGTAAAGGCGTATGAAAAGGGTATGAAAGAGTTAAATGAAGCACAAAAAATACTTGAAGATGCTCAAATAAAAATTACAAATATTAAAGGCTCATAAATGAGAGCAGCATCCCTTCAGCTCTCTTCACAAGGGATGAGCAGTACAAAACTTTATAACTACATCCGAATAGCTAATAAAAAAGGGGTGAAATTACTTCTTCTTGGAGAATATGTTTTAAATCCATTTTTTAAAGAGCTTGAATCACTATCAATTAATATGATAAAAGATCAAGCTAAGTTTCAAAGTAAAATTTTAAAAGAGTTGTCTTCTACATATTCAATGGTTATAGTTGCTCCACTTATTATGGTTAAAAAAGGCAAAGTATATAAGACAGTTGCAAAATTTGCACCCTCCTCTACATTTTATTATGAACAACAAATACTTATAAATTATAAACACTGGAATGAAGATAAGTTTTTCCAAAATGAAAAAAAAACACTTCAAACACCATTTATCTTTAAAGTGGATGGATTTAAGTTCGCAATTTTAAGTGGATTTGAACTTCATTTTGATGAGTTATTTTCAAAATTAAAATCAAAAAATATAGATTGCATATTAGTACCAAGTGTATCTACATTTGATTCATATCAAAGATGGAAATCTTTAATACTATCTCGTGCGTTTATAAATAATTGTTATATTTTAAGAGCAAATCGTATTGGTGAATATGCAGATAAAGATTATAATTGGCAATTTTATGGGGATTCTATTTTAGCTTCTCCAGATGGAGACTTGCTAGAACACTTAGGTAATAAAGAAGAGTTGATGATTGTTGATATGAATCATGCTGATGTGGTAACATCTAGGCGAGTTTGGGGTTTTAAAGAGTTAGCTAAAAGATAATTAATAGCAATGATGATATAATTTTTCAAATATAAATTCAACAAAGGTTTTAATATTATGATGGAATATTTTCATCGCCAAGTTCAACTTTGGGGAGAAGACACGCAACGAAGTCTTCAAGATAAAAAGATAGTTATTGTAGGTACAGGAGGATTGGGTTCTTCTTTGGCTTTTGCTCTAGGTGCTAGCGGAATTGGTGAAATACATTTAATAGATTTTGATGATGTAACTATACATAACATACATAGACAAATTGCTTTTAAAATGGGTGATGAGGGTAAAAATAAAGCTATTTTAAACGCAAATCTTATCCATGAAAGATGCCCATATGTAAAAGCAATTGCTCATGAATGTGACTTTAAAACATGGTGTGAAAAAAACATTGATGTTGATTTAATTCTTGATGGTACAGATAACCTTATTACGCGTGCAGAGATTAATGAATACGCCAAAGAAAAAAACAAACCTTGGATTTACGGAAGTGTTGAAGCATATCATGGTCAAGTTTGTTTTATAGATAAGTCATCATTTACAGATGCGTTTAAAATTATGAAGCTAACTCCAGCAGGGATTACAGGTGCAATAGTTATGCACCTTGCTACTCTACAAGCGAATTTAGCACTTAGATATTTAGCTGGTCTAACAGTTAAAAAAGACTTACTTTATTATCTATTTTTTGATGAAGAAGGTGAACTTATAAATCAAAAATTTAGACTACCTACAGCTTAATCTACTTTTTAGCATATGAAGATATTTACATGTTTTTTTATATGCCACAACATAAAAAATTAAAAAATAAGAACTAATATATGAACTTATTTAACAAAACTTCTTACTTATCTCTAGAAGTTTCTTATTCCGATGCTTCTAAGTCTAAGATTAGATAAACCAATAAAAAAATAGATTTATATTAGTATAATAGAGACTATAAATGTTATTATATAATTTTAACTTAACTATGTTATAATTTTAAATTAATTATATTATAATTACAGCTTAACTATACTATTAATAAATAACAGAGGAAATGCAAGTGCAAAAAATATTTTTAATCCTATTTAGTGTGTTACTTACAAATTTATTTGCAAGTAAGCCATTAACATTAAATAAAGCATTAGAAATTCTTCAAACTCAAAATATAGAGATAAAAATTGCATCACTAGATGTGGATTCTGCAAAAGCAAAAATAGATGTAGCTAATGGTAACAACTGGGGAAAACTAGATTTAATCCAAGACGTTGTTAATTCTGATGATGCTGGAAACGTATTTGGATTTAAACTAACTTCACGAGAAGCTTCATTTAATGATTTTGGATTTTCAGAATTTGGAAATATTGCTATGGATGAACCAATTCAAGGTTTAAACTATCCAGATTCACAAACATTTTTTCAAACAAAACTAAAATATGAACTGCCTATTTTTACTGGATATAAAATAACTTCGTACTCATCTATTTTAAAATCTATGAAAAAGATGAAATTATTAGATAAAGATAAAATTATAAATGAAAAAATTTATGAGCTTAAAAAAAGTTATCATGATATGTCTTTGTTAAACACCTCTATAAATCACCTAAATATCATTCTAAGCAACATTATAGTTCTTGAAAATACAACACAAAACATGATAGATGTAGGGTACGCAAAAAAAGTAGATCTTCTTGAGGTTAAAGCTAAAAAAGGAAATGTTGAGCGTTTAATATCTCAAATGAAGCACAATCAGAAACTACTGTATCACTACATTAGTTTTTTACTAAATCAAAAAGTGGTTTCTGTTGAGATTTTACAAGCTAGTGTATTGATGCCAAACATTAACGATGAAGATATACTACAAAATAACTTAGATATACAAAAAGCTTCAACAGGATTAGAGATAAGAGATTCAATGACAGATGTAGCAAAATCCGCTTACTATCCAATGGTTGGTGTTTTTGCAGAGATAGCAACTGCTGATAATTCTTTTTTAAGCAACATAAGTGATCATAAAGCATATACTGTTGGAGCTAGATTGCAATGGAACTTATTTAACGGTGGAGTTGATTACTATAAAATTCAAGAAGCAAAAGTTGAACAGTTAAAAGTTGAATCTCAAATTCAGTTGGCTCAACATGCAATTATACTTAAAATTAAAAAATTAAGAACAGAGATACAAACTCAAGATTCTGAGATAGCATCATTAAATAAAGAGTTAGATTTAGCAAATGAAATATACAAAAATTATGAGGGCCGCTACAAAGAAAAGCTCTCATCCATGAGTGATGTAATTATCAAGCAATCTGAACAAATACAAAAAATACTACAGTTGCAAGAAGCAAAAAACAAAAGAAATGAGCGTATATTCGCTTTAGTTAAATTAGCAAATGGGGACAAGTAAACGATGAAAACACTTTTTATATTTTTAGCACTTAGTGCTGCTCTAATAGCCGAAACACTTACACTTTCTGGTAGTGTTATTTCTGACAATCAAAAGATGATTACAAGTCGTTTCATGGGATTTGTAACTGATGTAAAAGTTTCAGAGGGTGATGAAGTAAAATCAGGCGACCTACTTTATACTATAGATTCAAGAGAGATAGATTCGGCAAAAATACAAGCAGAACTAAATCTTCAAATGTACCAAAATCAACATAATAATCTTTTGCTAAATTTAACTCGTCATAAAAGATTATTTGAAAAAGATATGGTTGCAAAATATAAAGTAGAAGAGTTAGAGTTAGCTAACATAAATATGCAAAATATGATTATGATAGCTAAAGCTAGACTTAGTGAAGTTAAAAATCAATACAAATACTTAAATATTACAGCACCAAACAATGGTGTGATAGTATCTAAAAATATTAAAGTTGGAGAGATGGCAATGCCTGGTATGCCTGCTATTGTATTATCAGATTTATCAAACTTAAAAATAGCTGCTGAAATTTCTGAGGATAATCTAAATCGTATTAGACATGGAACAAAAGTAATTGTAAAAATTCCATCTTTAAAACTAAAATCAATTGGAAGAGTAAGTGCAATTATTCCTAATTCAAACCCAATGACACATAGTTTTAAAATTAAAATATCATTTAAAAATAATAGTAAATCAATATATCCTGGCATGTACGCAACAATTGACATACCATAAGGCTAAAAAATGATAAAAAAAAATAATTATCAACCTAGTGATTATGCAGGAAAATTAGCCAAAGGATTTTTAAGAAACCCATTAACCGTTGTACTTGGTGTTTTTTTACTTGCTATTGGATATTTGGCTTTAGAAATTATGCCAAGAGAAGAAAATCCTCAAATGATAGTAAGTGGCTCAACCGTAATAGTAGCACTTCCAGGTGCTAGTGCAAAGGAAGTTCAAAGAGTTATAGTAGAACCACTAGAGCGTAAACTAAAAGAGGTTAAAGGTGTTGAGCATATCTATGGTACTGCAATGGATAATGTAGGTATTGTAAACGCTGCTTTTTTTATTGGAGAGATTAAAGAGGATTCAAATTTAAAGATATATGATAAAATTATGCAAAACTCTGATATTTTTCCTCATGGAGCTATGGATCCAATCATAAAACCACTTGATATTGATGTAGATATTCCAATAATCAGTGTTGCATTTTTCTCAAATGGAGATAATTTATCCAAGACTGAACTTTACAATAGTGTCAAAAAGATTCAACACCACATAAATGGACTTGATAATGTAGCTGTAACAGAGATAAAAGGTGGAAATAAAACTCAATTTAATATAGAAGTTGATTTAAATAAACTCTCCGGCTACAACTTATCTATGGGGCAAATTGTTCAGGCAGTTCAAGCACTTTCTTATAGTGTTCCAGCTGTTAAAAATCGTACAAAAGATAATCAAATCATCATGTTTGGAGTTAAAAATGCAATTGAAAGCTCTAAAGATATTGCAAATATAATTGTTGCTCAATATATGGGTTCACCAATATACCTAAAACAAGTTGCAAAAGTTGAAAAAAGCTACGATATTCAAAATTTTAAATCAGCTTCTATTAGTGTGCGTGATGCAAATGGCAAGTTTACACCCCTTAGAGATCAAGTTACACTAACTGTTTCAAAACTTCAAGGTACAAATGCTGTTGTGATTGCTAATGCAGTTAAAAATGAGCTAGAAACTTACAGAAAACTTTTAAATAAAAATGGAATTAATTATGTAATTACAAGAAATGATGGTCAAAGAGCAAATGAAGCTGTTAATGAACTTGTATATCACCTTGTTTTATCAATTGTAATCATCGCTATACTACTTGCTATTGTTCTTGGATGGCGCGAATCACTTATTGTTACATTTACTGTCCCAGCCATTTTAGCTATAACACTTGGAGTTGCTTATCTAACTGATCAAACCATTAATAGGATTACATTATTTGCGTTCTTGCTTTCACTTGGGCTTTTAGTTGATGCTGCAATTATTGTAATTGAAAATATTCATAGACACTATTATTCTGCTCAAAACGATGGTGAAAGTATTGATGATTTGATGATTAGGGCGACTGATGAAATTGGACCACCGACAAATATTGCAACACTTGCAATTATCATGACTATGATTCCTATGGCTTTTGTAGGACAGATGATGGGTCAATTTATGAAGCCAATCCCTGCAAATGTACCAGTATCACTTATTGCTTCACTATTTGTAGCATATATTTTTACACCTTATTTAGCTGTTAGAATGTTAAAAAAACCAAAATCCCATAATGATGGAAGTAAATAATTTTGAAAAATTTTGAAAAATTAATATCTAATAATATACAAAATAAAAAACGAAGAAGGATTATACTTATTGGTGCCATTGTAGCTTTTATTTTATCAGTATTGATGATTGCTCCATCAAAAATGGTTTTAGCAAAAATGCTGCCTAGCAAAGATAATGATACATTTAACATCTATGTAACTCTTGCAAATGGAAGCTCGATTGAGCAAACAAATCAAGTGACAAATTGTGTAGTAAATGAGATTATTAAAGAGAAAAATTTAATTGACACTGAGGTATTTTTAGGTATGGGTGCTCCACTTGATTTTGCAGGACTTATAAAGGGAAGTCATTTTAAAAATAGTGAAAATTTAGCTGAAATAGTTTTAAATATTGCGCCAAAACATAAAAGAGATGAGCCTTCATATATAATGGTTCAAAGACTTCGTTCAGTGATTCAATCTAATTGTGAAAAACTTTATCCAAATACAAATATATCTTTTGTAGAGCCACCAGCTGGTCCTCCTGTTCTTGCTGCAATTGTTGCAGAAGTATATGGAAATAATGCAGATGGAATAAGAGTTTTAGCAAAAAAAATAGAGACAGTATTTAAAAATACAGATGGTTTAGTTGATATAGATATTATGCAAGATGAGATATATGATACTTATGAAATTATTGTTAATTCTGATAAAGTTTCACGCTCTGGAGTAAATATAAAACAGTTAAATGACGTATTATACTTAGCATTTGAGGGTATGCAAATAGCCGTTAAAAACTCTGATCTTTATAATGACCAATTGCCAATCTATCTTTCACTATCAAAAGAATCAAAAAAATTTACATCTAAAGATATCTCATCTATAAAAATAAAATTATCCTCTTTAAAGTTGATGAATCAAATGGGTATGATGACACCAATTACAGAACTCGTAACAATAGTGCCAAAAAAATCAAACCCTTTAATTATGAATAAAAATTTACATCAAATGACAAATGTAATGGCTGAAACTGATATGGTTTCTCAAGTATATCCACTTATGGAAGCTAGAAATGTTATTTTAGATACATTTAAAGATAGTTATGAGATAGAAAAAATAGGTATGTTTAACCTACAACTTAGCGATAAAAAAACTGGAGAAATTTACAAAATAATCTGGGATGGAGAGATGGAAGTTACTCTTGATACTTTTGTTGAACTAGGCGTTGCATTTATTGCTGCACTAATACTTATCTTTTTATTAATGGTAATTTATTATAAAAGTTATACTTTAAGTGGTATCATTCTATTAAGTTCTTTTTTGTCAATTATTGGAGTTATTGTTGGTCATTGGATTATGAATATTTTTACAGCCGATACATTCTTTTTGACTGCTACATCTTTGATTGGGTTTATTGCGCTTATTGGGATTAGTTCTCGTAATTCTTTACTTCTTATAGATTTTACAAAATCATTGATACGTGATAAAGGTATGAGTAAAGCTGATGCGATAGCTTACTCAGCTGCTACGCGTGCTAAACCTATCTTTTTAACAGCAGCAGCTATCATATTAGCATCTACACTTCTTGCCGGAGATGCTGTGTTTGGTGGACTTGGAGTTTCACTTATATTTGGAACTATCGCAGCAGTTATATCTTCTTTAGTAATTGTACCAGTACTACTTTTTCAAGCAGATTTAGAAAAGCACTTTAATAATTAGCTATTACTGAAAAGAAGTACCACCGTCAATAACAATAGTTTGACCAGTTAACCATGAAGATTCATTTTCACAAAGAAATACACATGCGCCAGTTAAGTCAGTAGCATCACCCATACGACTTAATGGAGAGCGTTTAATAACCTCAGTTTTTACTACCTCATAATTTGGAAATGCTTTTAGTGCATCTGTATCGATTGGACCACCACTTACTGCATTTACACGAATATTTTTTTCACCAAGTTCAGCAGCTGCGTACTTTACCATTGTCTCAACAGCAGCTTTATTTGTACCATGACCAGAGTAATTTGGAGTATAAACTAAGTTACCAGTAGAACTCATGCTTATGATAGAACCACCACCAACTAATTCTATTCTTTTTGCAGCCTCTTGAGCCCCTACAACAAAAGCAGCTACAGTTGCAGTATAAATATTCGTTAAGCCCTTTGGTTTAAGTCTCATAAATGGAGCAAATCCACCAACAACAGCACGACCAGAGATAATTGCGTTTGATATAAAAAAGTCAAGTCTATCAAAATCTTCATCAAACTCTTTATATACATCTTTGTAAGTTAATGGTTCCATAATGTCTAGTTTATAAGCACGCGACTTTACGCCATAGTTAGTTTCTAAATCAGCTACAATTTCATTTGCAGTATCTACACTTGAGGCATAAGTAAATGCTATATCACAACCTTTTTTAGCAAATGCGTAAACGATGGCTTTGCCGATTCCTCGAGTACCACCGCTTATAAATAGCGTTTTTCCTGTCATAGACTTTTCACTCATTCTTATAGTCCTTTAATTTCGTAATTTTTCATAACTTCTTCGATTTTTTTCATACTCTGTAAACTTGGAGCAGTTAATGGAAGTCTGTACTCTAAATTTTCTATCAACCCTGCAATATACATAGCTGCTTTTATAGGCATAGGATTAGCTTCACAAAACATTACTGAATTAAGTGGATATAACTTATCATTTATAGCTTTTGCACCTGCAAAGTCACCACTAAGTGCTAGTCTAACAAGCTCTGATTTTAAATCAGGCATCAAGTTTGATGTAACTGATGTGATTCCAGCTCCACCATTTGCTAAAATTGGGTAATCAATAGCATCATCACCAGAAAATACTTTAAGCTCAGGTCTGCGGGATAATAACTCAACTGTACGCTCAAGGCTTCCAGTAGCTTCTTTGATACCATAAATATTTTTTACATCATCAAAAAGACGAATAGTAGTGTCGCCAGAGATATCAACAGCTGTGCGTCCAGGTACATTATAAAGCATAAAAGGGAGTTCACTTACAGATTCAGCTATAGCCTTATAATGGAGGTAGAGTCCCTCTTGAGAAGGTTTGTTATAGTAAGGGCTTACTGAAAATATAGCATCAACACCACATTTTTGAGCACGCTTTGCTGTATTAATAGCTTCTGCTGTTGAGTTAGAACCAGCACCAGCTAATACTTTAGTATTTGTGCCTTTACAAACTTCAACTGCTATCTCCATACATCTAATATCTTCATCTATTGTAAGAGTAGCACTCTCACCAGTAGTTCCAACAGGACAAACTGCATCCATACCATTATCGATTTGTCGTTTAATTAGTGCAGCGTAAGATTGCTCATCAAGTTTTGCATTTTTAAACGGAGTGATAAGTGCTGTTGAAGAACCTGTTACAATATTCATATTAGATACCTTTTGCATATAAAATTAATGAGCAATTATAGCTAAAAAGTATTAAGGGCACCTCTTAAATATGTTTTTAGTCGCTATAAAGAGTTGTACTTAGGTATCTTTCGCCCGTATCACAAAGGATGGTAACTATTGTTTTGCCTTTATTCTCTTCTCTAGCAGCCACTTGTGCTACTGCATATATATTTGAACCAGAAGAGATACCAACAAGCAAACCTTCTGTTTTAGCTAAATTTTTAGATGCACTAAAAGCATCTTCATCGGTTACTTTTATAACTTCATCAATAATTTCAGTATTTAAAATTGATGGGATAAATCCAGCACCAATACCTTGTATCTTATGGCGACCAGCGCTCTCACCTGATAAAACAGCTGAATTCATTGGCTCAACTGCGATAACTTTAATATTTGGGTTATGTTTTTTTAGCACTTCACCAATTCCAGTTATAGAGCCACCAGTACCAACTGCGGCAATTAAAATATCTACTTTACCATCAGTATCTCTTAAAATTTCTAAAGCTGATGTTTCTCTATGTACTTGAGAGTTTGCAGGATTATTAAACTGCTGAGGAATGAAACTATTTTTTATCTCTTTTGCTAATTCAATTGCTTTATTTATCGCACCATTCATACCAAGAGAGGCTGGTGTTAAGTTTATGTTAGCACCCAAAGCATTTAAAACTTGTTTTCGCTCTAAACTCATAGATTCAGGCATTGTAAGAATAAGTTTAATTCCCTTTGCTGCACACACACTAGCTAATCCAATGCCAGTGTTTCCACTAGTAGGCTCAATTACTGTAGTTTCTTCAGTAACTAAACCATCTTTTATAGCTGTTTGTATCATTGCAAGAGCTATTCTATCTTTAACAGAGCTAGTAGGATTCATAAATTCACATTTGCCTAAAATAGTAGCACCTGTTTCATTTGAAAGTTTATTTATTCTAACCAATGGCGTATTTCCAATTAATTCGGTTACATTATTTGCAATATTGATTTTAAATCCTTTAAATTTGATATATAAAATTTTGAGAACTATTTTCTAAAAATTCTTCTAATTCATTTAATGTGAGTGAAAAAACACCTCTTATCTTCTTTCTAGTATCTTCCCAAAATGGTTGCAACATGTTATTTTTACTTTTACTATCAGTATCTTCCATACAACACTCTAGAGAGTTTAAAATTTCATATACTGTTATGTTGTTTTTATTTTTTGATAGTTTATAGCCACCATTTGCACCACGAACACTCTCTACAAGACCACTTTTTTTTAAAAGAATAAGTATCTGCTCAAGATAGTTTTGAGGGATAGAACCCTTTGAAGCAATATCTTTAATCTGTAATAAATTATTATCAGTTTCTTTTGCTAATATAATCATAGCTGTTAAACCATAAGAACCTTTAGTCGATACAATTGGCATACAGTCCCTTTTGTTTAAAATAGCTAATGGAAGTATAATAAATTTTTTCAATTATGTAAAGTAATTATATCACTATAGCATAGTTATCTCATATATAAAAATTTGCAAGAGTATCACTTATCCGCATTTTATTTTTTAACAGAATAGACTTCTTGCAAAACTTAGATCCTGAATCAAGTTCAGGATGACAAAAGTTCCAGTGCCCCGTCATTCCAAACTTGATTTGGAATCTAGTTTATTAGTTATGTAATAAGTCTAATATATTTCTTATTTTATAAAGTCAAAAGTGCTAAATTCATTACTATATGCTAAATTATGTAAAAATTGTTTTAAACTCTTATTAGAACTTTTAAGATATTTAACAATAATATTTTCAACCACTTTATTAATTTCATCTGGTTTGATTTTTAGTTTCATTTTCACCCCAAATTTTGACTTATCTCCCTCTAAATCTCCACCAAGCACAAGATCAAATCCTGCTACCGTTACACCATTTTCATCTTTGAATTTTTTTCCTGCTAGTCCAATATCGACTAAATAAGGAAGTGAACATGAATTAGGGCATCCATTTAGTGAGATAGATACAGTTTCATCAAAATCAGGAAATTTTTCATTTAAATGATTTATTAACTCTATTGCGGGCTCTTTTGTATAACTAATTCCATACTTACAAAACATTGCTCCAGTACAAGAGATACTTCTTGCTTTAAATGGATTAGGGTTTGCATCCATCTCTACAAGGCTTAAATCTTTTACTAAATCATTAACATTTTGTGTTGGAACATCAACTACTACAAAATTTTGAGTAGGGGTTACTTTTATAGTATTAGCACCATGTTTTTCTAAAATATCAGCTAAATTATATAGACCTTCACTACGAATAGTTCCACCATTAATAGCACATCCTACATATGATTCACCATCTATTTTTGAATCATGTAC
Organism: Sulfurimonas sp.; assembly: GCA_021648405.1. Lineage (GTDB taxonomy): Bacteria > Campylobacterota > Campylobacteria > Campylobacterales > Sulfurimonadaceae > Sulfurimonas. Next base: position 16,208 of record JAKISX010000041.1, read on the forward strand.
ACCATAGTGTTCTCTTTTACTATATGGAGTGTATTCTTGAACTATTTCATCTTCTAACTTAAAATCTATGCGCTCATCAAGTTTTTCTTTAAACTTTTGTAATCCCCATTCATTTATTAAGTGACCAAGCCTAGCTTTGTTTCTACTCTCTCTTAAACCAAAATCTCTATATATCTCAGTTACAGCTTTTGCAGTATTTAAGACCTGTTGGGGTTTAACATATCCAATATGATGTGCGAATTGTTTGTTTGAACCAAGTCCACCACCTACACTTACATCAAAAAGAATTTCATCGTTTTCAAATTCTACTGCCGTAAAAGATAAATCTTGTATCTCATGACCCATACAATGTTTAGAACATCCGCTTATTCCAATTTTATATTTTCTAGGTAAATTAACTAAACTCCTATTACCACCAATATAATCATAAAGCTCTGTTGCAATCTCTGTAACATCATAAATTTCGCTTTTATCTACACCAGCTACTGGACAGGTTGCTATATTTCTAGGAACATCTCCTGCTGCGTAAACTGTAGTAAGTCCAACTTGTTCTAGTCTGGAAAATATTTCAGGTAAATCACGCACTCTTATATTGTGAAACTGCAAATCTGATCTTGTTGTAAAAGTAGCAGTACCTTTTGCAAAATCTTTTGAAATTCCAGCGAGTACACGCATCTGCTCAATATTTATAGAACCTTTAACAAGCTTAATTCTTGACATAAAGTAAAGAGTTTCATCATCTGTATCTAGTGGAATTTTATTTTGTAAATAAAGTCCATACCACTTAAATCTGTCTATATCTTCAGGATCAACCTCTTTAGAAGAAGTAGCATACTCATGTATGTTTTTAAGAACATCTAAGCCACTTTTTTCTTCTTTAATTCTAGCAATTCTTTGCCCTTTTGTCTCTTTTGCCATTATCTAATTTCCAATCAAATTTCTTTACAATCCCACTCAGGAAAAGTCTCTCTAATGTAAAGGTTTAGAGCCTTTTGTGCATCTGTATATTTTTTGTTTAATTCGTGCGCTTGAGCTGAGTCAAAACTTTCTATAATCATACCAGCACCAACTGTATTGTTTGTATATTTGTCAATAATTATAAAGCTTCCTGTATATCTATTGTGATCATAAGGGTCAACTGCTATCTCTCTATCTAACCAAAGTGTGCATTGCGCAATGT
>JAKISX010000042.1 GCA_021648405.1 Sulfurimonas sp.
ATAGCTTTTATATTTATCTCATCACCACTTATTGCGTTTAGTTGTTTATCTTGTATGAGAGGTTTACTATCACTACTACATGCTGAGATAAAAAGAGTTAAAAATAGGGTTATTAGAATTAAAGTTAGTTTTTGTTGAAGTTTCATTATTTGTCCTTTTTTATTTTAAAGTATTTTTAATTGATGTAATTGTATCTTTGTGTTCTTACGTATTGATTAATTAATAATATCAAATTACATCAATTTTTAGACTCTTTAGATGCTTTTATAGATTTTGTTGATTAATTAAATCGGAGTTGTAATATTTTAGCATATAGTGACACTATCGTGACGATTTTTATTATCACTTTTTAACTCATATTTTAATAGAATTGTCTATACGATTTGTAGGAAATAAATTATGATTGAAAACATATTAAAAAGAGATGGTGCCCATAAAGAGTTTGTTGCGTTTAAAATTGAAGATGCTATAAAAAAAGCGTTTAAAAGTGAAAATACAACTTATGATAGCTCAATATTTTTTAATGTACTTGAAAAACTAAAAGGCAAAAGGGTAGTTGCGGTTGAAGATATTCAAGATTTGATTGAGACTCAACTATATAAAGCAAGATACTTTGATGTTATGCGTTCATTTATTTTATATAGACATATGCACAAGATGCAAAGAGACAATCTACTACAAGAAGACACTACATATATAAACTCAACTCAAACTATAGAAGAATACATCAATGGAAGTGATTGGAGAATCAAAGCAAACTCAAATACAGGTTATTCAAATGCTGGACTTGTAAACAATACTGCTGGAAAAGTTATAGCAAACTATTGGCTTGATAAAATCTACTCTAAAGAGGAGGGTTACGCTCATAGAAATGGCGATTATCATATTCATGATTTAGATTGTTTAACTGGATATTGTGCTGGTTGGAGTTTGCGTGTTCTTTTGGATGAGGGTTTTAATGGTATTCGTGGAAGAGTTGAAAGTGATGCTCCTAGACACTTTCGTGAAGCCCTTGGTCAAATGGCGAACTTCTTAGGAATTCTTCAAAGTGAATGGGCTGGTGCTCAAGCTTTTTCATCATTTGATACATACTTAGCGCCTTATGTTTTTAAAGATAAACTTCCATATAAAGAGATTAAAAAAGCAGTTCGCGCTTTTATATACAATTTAAATGTACCAGCTCGCTGGGGACAATCACCATTTACAAATATAACGATTGATTGGACTGTTCCACAAGATTTAAAAGACCAAATCCCTACCTCAATGCAAAACCATCTATTTAAAGATTTATTAGATAGTGAACTAGAAGTCGAAGCTATAGGGCGTGGTTGTAAAAACTTAGAAGATATGACATACAAAAACTTTCAAAAAGAGATGAATCAAATAAATAAAGCTTACTATGAAGTTATGACAGAGGGTGACAAAACAGGGCAACCGTTTACTTTTCCTATCCCAACTGTAAACATTACAGAAGATTTTGATTGGTATGGAGAAAATACTGACATACTTTTTGAAAATACTGCAAAAGTTGGCTCATCATATTTTCAAAATTTTATAGGTAGCCAATATAAGCGTGATGAAGATGGAAATCTTATAGAAAATGAAGAAGCATACAAACCTGGACATGTAAGAAGTATGTGTTGTAGGTTACAGCTAGATTTGCGTGAGCTTTTAAAACGAGGTGGTGGACTTTTTGGAAGTGCTGAGATGACTGGAAGTATTGGTGTTGTTACATTAAATATGGCTAGACTTGGATTTTTACACAAAGGGGACAAAGAAGCATTGTTCCTTAGAGTTGAGCAACTTATGAATCATGCTAAAAATACTTTAGAGAAAAAAAGAGTATTTATTCAAGATTTGTATGATCGCGGACTATTTCCTTACACTAAGAGGTACCTACCCGGGTTCAATAACCATTTTTCAACTATTGGTGTAAACGGAATGAACGAGATGATAAGAAACTTTTCATCAGATGGTATGGATATCTCATGTGATGAAGGTATAGAATTTGCAACTGAGATTTTAAATCACATGAGAGACAAAATGGTTGAGTATCAAGAAGCTACAGGAAATTTATATAACCTTGAAGCTACACCTGCTGAGGGTACTACATATAGATTGGCTAAAGAAGATAAAAAAAGATATGGCGATTCTATAATTCAAGCAGGGATGGGTGAAAATATCTACTATACAAACTCTTCACAAATTCCTGTTGATTTAACAGATGATCCTTTTGAAGCATTATCTCTTCAAGATGATTTACAAACAAAATATACAGGTGGTACTGTACTGCATCTTTATATGCAAGAAAAAATCAGCACCACGGAAGCTTGTAGGCAGTTAGTTAAAAATGTTATTTCTAACTATAGGTTACCCTATATCACAATTACACCACTATTTTCAGCATGTCCAAAACATGGATATCTCTCTGGAGAACATGAATATTGTCCAAAGTGTGATGAAGAGTTAATAAGTCAATACAATAAAAAGGAGAAAGTATCATGAGTAAAACGGAAATTTTAAATAAGTTAATGCAAAAGAGACAAAAATGTACAGTATATACAAGAGTTATGGGTTATCATAGACCCGTAGAAAGCTTTAATGTAGGGAAAACTGGTGAACATAGACAAAGAAAACAGTTTATTCAACACTAATTTTATATATGACATAACTAAGTTTTCACATCTCGATTTTCCAGATTATCTATCTTGTATAGTTTGGTTTAGTGGATGTAATATGAGGTGTGATTATTGCTATAATAAAGATATTGTTTTTGCCAAAAATGGTAATTACTCATTTAATAATGTCCTTGATTTTTTAAAAACAAGGGTTGGCTTGCTAAATGGTGTGGTCTTATCTGGTGGTGAGGCAACTACTCATAATCTAAAAGAGTTTTGTATAAAAATCAAAGAGCTTGGATTTTTAATTAAGCTAGATACAAATGGTGTAAATTTTGATTCTATAAAAGAATTAATAGATTTAAATTTACTTGATTTTTTAGCGCTTGATTACAAAGCACCAAAAGATAAGTTCTTAAAAATCACACATTCAAACAAATATGAAGAGTTCTCAAAAACACTTGATTTTTTAATAAAAAGTGATATAAAATTTGAAGTTAGAACAACTCTTCATAGCGACTTGCTTGATGAAAATGATATAAATACTATTATTTATAATTTGATTCAAAGAGGCTATAAAAATAGCTATTATCTACAAAATTTCTTGGATACGCAAGATAATATAGCAAATATTGGTGCGCAAAAAAAATCTTTTGATAAATCACTTCTTTGTAAAGATATAAATTTACTTTGGAGATGAAGTAGCTATTTGATACCCCTCACCTTTAAAATTAAGTATTAAAAATTTTGATGTTTTTGCTCTTAATCTTCTTATAAAAGTTCTAAGTCGCTCATCACTAACCTCTTCATCTTTCCATAATTTATTTTTTATTATCTCATAACTTACATTTTTCTTTGTATCTATATTTTGAAGCAATAGCTGTATAAATATATTTTCTTTTTTTGTAAGTGCTACAAATCTATCATTTTTATATAAACTTTTTGTAGATAAATTAAATGAAAAATTTTCTTCTAATTCAATCAATTTACTCTCTAAGTTTTCACTAATTGAACTAATATATTCCAGTAATTCTTCTGGGTCAAATGGTTTAATAAAATATTTTGCTACACCAATATCAATTGCATTTAAAAGTTTATCTGTATCGCTAAAAGCACTAAGAATAATTATGGGAATATTAGTATTGATTTTTTTAATTTCTTGTGCCATCTCTAAGCCTGTCATTTTTGGCATAGTTATATCTGTAATAATAATATCTGGGCAGATGCTTGAAAACATTCTAAGCCCCTCTTTTCCATCGTAAGCAGTAGTAAAGCTGTGAAAATTATCGCCAATTGCATTTTTTAATAAAGTTGCTAATTTTTCTTCATCTTCAACAAGTAAGATTTTTAATTTTTTTAATTTTTTATTACGCATTCTCTTCTTCTATTGGAATTTTGATAGTGAATGTTGTCATATTTTTTCTTGATTTTACATCAAGAGAACCGTTTAAACCTTTTTCACAAATCATTTTTGACATAAAAAGACCAAGACCAGTTCCCTGACTTTTATATTTTGTAGTAAAATATGGTTCAAAAATTTTGTATATATTTTTTTCTTTTATACCACCTGCATTATCTTGAAACTCTATAATAGCAATATCTAAATCTTTTCGTACCCTTATATTTATCTCTCGTATTAAGATGCTTTTATTGATAAAAGAATCTATTGAATTCTTTATTAGGTTTATTATCACTTGATTTAGTTCATTCATTATTCCAAGTACTTTAACATCCTCAAACTCTGTTTTTATGGCTACCATCTCATTTTTTATAATTTGCTCTAATATATTTAAAGATTCATCTATGCTAGTTGTAACATTAAAATATTGTTTTTCTTTATCTGGCATAAAAAAATTAGTAAAGTCATCTATTGTGTTTGACATATTTTTTATTATATTTTTACTATCATCATAAAATTTTTGCACCTCTTTATCATCACCATTCATTGCCGCTTTTTTTATGCTAAAAACAATTAAATTTAACTCCGTAAGAGGTTGTCGCCACTGATGGGCTATATTTGCTAACATCTCTCCAAGGCTTGCAAGTCTAGCTTGCCAAAACATAACTTTTTGTTTAGCTTCATTTTTAGAGATCTCTTCTTTAATTCTAGATTCCAGCGTTTCGTTTAACTCTAACAATTCAGCAGTTTTTTCTTCTACTCTTTTTTCCAAAGAAGTATTTAAATCTTTAAGTTCTTTTTCTTTTTTTTCTAGTTCTTCTTTATATACAACCTCTTTTGTAACATCGTATCTTATAGCTATAAACTCTATAATATTTCCATTTTCATCTAAAATAGGAGTTATAGTTGTATTTACATAAAACGCCGTTGCATTTTTTGCAAGGTTCTTAACTGTAGCTTTGTAAATATTTTTTGAATTTATCGTATCCCAAAGAAGTTTAAATTTTGACTTTTCGATATCAGGATGACGAACAATATTATGGTTTTGTCCAATTAACTCATCTTTAGAATAACCAGAAATTTTACAAAACTCATCATTTACAAAAGTAATAATTCCATTAATATCTGTTTTGGAGATAATATTACTTTTTTCAATAGCTACTTTATATTGATTTAACATAATCAATTATATCTAAAGCTCTTAGTTTAGAACTTCAAAAGTTTTCGTTTTTAATACATTGTATTTTGTTGCTTCTTCACTTTTTGTTAAATTCAATTTTTCAATCATCTTTGGATTTACTAAATAAAATCCAAATTCTACTTCTACTTTATCACCTTTTTCAACTATTGTATTGTATTTGTAAGTTTTTATTTCCTCAGCTTTAAGCATATTTTCTTTAACAACCTCAGTAGCTAACCATGGCATAGATGGTTTACCGTCAGTACCCAATATTCTATAGTAAAAAATAGGTTCCTCCTTAATCTCTTTAGATCCCTTATGGACTGTTACATTTAATACACCAAGTCTTAAAGGGTGTAATAGTAAGTTGTGCTTAGCTTCATTTTCAAAAGTAACATCGAATCCTGTTTTAGTTTGCTTAAAACTCATTTTTAAATATTTTGCTAACATCTCTGGTTTATTTCTATATCCAGCAAAACCGTGAAAACTATGTTTTTTTGACATTTTCACTTTAGCAAAACTTCCTTCTACTTTTGGCATATGACAGGTAATACAATTTGAATCTTCTTTAATTGCACCTTTTTCATCAGTTGTACAAATATTTAACCCTAAAGTATTCTCTTTATGAGCATGACAACCTAAACAAACTTTTCCTGTATAAAAAATATCATTATTGTATATTACATCGTGATATGGTGACCTTGATTTACTTTTAAACATTCCAAATATTGTGGTTTTTCTCTCATAAAGTCCATCATTATCCCTATTGTCTTCATCAGCAGAAAATAAAACTGGTCGTTTTTTATCATTATCTACTAAAATTATTTCATCGTGAGTTTTTGGATTTTTCTTTATGCTTTTTATTGAATGGCATGTTATGCAAGATATTGCTTCTTTGTGTGCTTTATCATTTCGTGGCATAGCTGGCTTGCCCTCTTTTAGTGCTTTTAAAATTCTAACATCACCGGGAGTATGACACACTGCACACTCATATTTTTGTTTCTTATTTAATGGATGAATATTCCATATACTTTTATGAATTTCATCACTATATATAGTAGCTTTACTATGTGCGCTTGCTTTGTATTCTTTATATATTTGAGGATGGCACATCTTACAGGTTTCGTTTGTTGTTAATTCTGCTGATGCGTTTATAACAAACAAAATTGACATATATAGTAGTATTTTATTTAACATAGTTTTCCTTTTACAATTACACGTTATTATATTATCAAAATATTGCTTATATTATTCCCATAAGACACTAATTCCGTATTCTTGATTTATCATTATATACTTATTATAGTAAATCTTTTTGCCGTATTTTTTGCTTAATAATTCAACTTCAATAGATTCTTCTTTAAGTAACTCTCTTACCTCTTTATAAGAAAGCCATTTTCCATATCGAGCAAGAGAATTTTGCCAAATTTTAAAATCACAAGTTGCTTCTTTTGTAAGCTCAAACATCTCGCCGTCTTGTGTTTGCCAATGAGCGTTTGAACAAGCATATAGCTTTACCTTTTTTCCACTAACTTCTTTATCTCTAACTTCAATATCACCACTATCACAATATGGACATTTTCCCAAAATCATATTACACCTCTTTTGTGTAATAATATAAAAAAATTATCTTTTATTTTAAAAATATTTCAAATTGTCATATTTTACTTATTTATTAGACTTTTTAATTTAAATAAGATATAATATTGTACAAATTAAAAATACCAATACCAAAATAATTGAATTTTAGTAGTTGCTCTAAATTTGATTTTACCTACTTTGTTAGTGTAAATGTTGGATATTTGTATTATATGAGGTAAATAACATGGATATTTTACTTGTTGATGATAGCAAAATGATAAGAAATGTTCTTAAAAAATATGTATTGTATTTTTTTGAAATGAACAACTGGGAAAAACCTTCTATTCATGAAGCTGAAGATGGTTTAGTCGCAATGCAACATCTAAAAACACAAAAAGTTAATATTATATTTCTTGATTACAATATGCCAAATATGAACGGCAACGAAGTCTTAGAAGCTGTTCGTAAAAATCCAGAATTAAATAAAACTAAAATTATTATGGCTACAACTGAAGGATCAAAAAAAGTTGTATCATCACTTATTAAAAAAGGTGCGAATGGTTATTTAATAAAACCATTCATCGAAAAATCTGTTTATAAAACATTAAGTGCAATTACTGGTAGAATTAAGTCATAAAATTTCAGGTGAAAAAACTTGCCATAATCGGCCCTACTGCATCTGGAAAAAGTGATTTAGCTATAAAAATTGCTAAAAAAATCGATGGATATATATTATCTATTGACTCACTTAGTATCTATAAAGAGATAGATATTGTTTCTGCAAAACCATCAAAAGATGAACTAAACCAAGTCAAACACTTTGGGATAGATGAGATATATCCAAATGATGTTTTTAATGTTGATATATTTATAAAACTGTATGAAAAAATAAAACTTAGATGTAAAAAAGATAAAAAAAATTTAGTTATAGTTGGTGGTACTTCGTTTTATCTAAAATCACTATTGCAAGGTTTGTCAAATCTACCAAACATTACAAATAATATATCTTTAAATGTAAAAAAAGAGTTAAATAATTTACAAAATTGTTATGAAAAACTTTATAATTTAGATGAAATTTACATGAAAAACATAGCATCAAATGACAAATACAGAATTGAAAAAGCACTTTTAATTTATGAAGCATCAAAACTCATTCCAAGTGAATGGTTTAAAAGCAATCCGCCCAAACCCATAATAAAAAATTTAGATATTTTTAACATAGATATATCTCGTGACATTTTACGAGAGCGTATAAAAAACCGAACAAAAAAGATGTTAGATATGGGGTTAATAGATGAAGTTTGTACTTTAGAGGCAAAATATACAAGAGAGCCCAATGCTATGGGTGCAATTGGGATTTTAGAAGTTTTACAATATCTTGATGGCAAAGTAACAAAAGAAGATATGCTTAAAAATATCTCAACTCATACATCACAGCTAGCAAAACGCCAACTTACTTTTAATAAAAATCAGTTTAAAGGTTTAATAAGTGCGCCATTAGAGGATTTAGAAAAAATCATACTAAATCACCATAGCAACTAGCCCTTCTATCCCTTAAAAGCCCCCAGTATTCTCTTTGTTTTGCATTTTTTTCTAAGTCAAAATCTCCATAGATAATTTCTTCTTTATCTCGTGATGCTTCTGCAATTTTTTTACCAGTATAATCAGTTATGAAAGATGAGCCATAAAAAGTAAGTTCACAACTTTGTCCAACTTCTTGTCCTATTCTATTTGCAACTACAACAGGGATTGTATTTGCAGCAGCATGACCCATTTGAACTCTTTGCCAGTGCTCTTTTGAGTCAAGTTTTATCTCAGGTTCACTTCCAATAGCAGTTGGATAAAAAATAATCTCTGCACCTTTAAGTGCTAAAATTCTTGCTGTCTCACAAAACCATTGATCCCAACAGATACCTACACCAATTTTAGCGTATTTTGTTTCATATACTTTAAAGCCTGTATTGCCCTCTTTAAAATAAAATTTCTCTTCATACCCAATCCCATCAGGGATATGTGTTTTGCGGTAATTATCCATAACGAAACCATCTGCATCAATAACTACTAAAGAGTTAAAATAATCTTCATTTGATTTTTCAAAATAACTTACTAATATAACCACTTCTAACTTTTTTGCTAAGAGAGAAAATTGTTTTATTAGTAAGTTATTTTTAAGTGGAGATGCTAAAGAGAGATACTTTTTGTCCATATCTTTACAAAAATAAAGAGTTTCAAAAAGTTCTGGCAAGAGTATTATTTGCGCACCATTTTTTGCACTTTGTTTTACTAAAGAGATAGCTTTTGAGATGTTGGACTCTTTGTCCTCACTCATAGCCATCTGGATTGCAGATACTCTTAACATATTAGTAGTTATTAACCTCTACCAGTAATCTCTATAATATGAAAACCAAATTGTGTTACAACAGGAGCATATACAACTCCAACATCACCACTAAATACTACTTGATCAAATTCACGAACCATTTGTCCAGGACTAAATTTGCCTAAAGAACCACCACTTACTCCAGATGGACAATCTGAATTTTCCATCGCTAATGTTTTAAAATCTGCTCCACCATCTATCTCTTTTTTTAACTCTTCACATTTTTCTTTAGTTTTCACTAATATATGTCTTGCTGTTGCCCATGCCATATTTTTACCTTTGTAATTTAATTATGGGAATTTTACTATTTTGATGTTTCATTATACATTAAGAGGGATAAGGATACTATTCAATCACTATGTTAAAAAGACTATTTTTAAGCTTTATGCTCCTTACTTCAGCACTATATTCAAACACTATAAATATTGCAGTAGCTGCAAATGTTAGTTATGCAATGGATTCACTTATAGCTGAATTTAATAAGATTAATCCAAATACAAAAGTAAATGTAACACTTGGAAGTAGCGGAAAACTAACAGCAAAAATAATCCATGGAGCGCCTTATGACATCTTTATGTCTGCAAATATGAAATTTCCATATGCTGTTTATGAAAAAGGATTAAGCGTTATTGAACCAAAAATATATGCATATGGTTCTTTAGCAATTTTAAGCTTTAAAAAAAGAGATTTATCAAAAGGCATTATGCTTTTAAAAGATGAAAACATAAAACGTATCGCTATTGCAAACCCAAAAACTGCACCATATGGAAATGCTAGTTTTGAAGCACTAAAAAATGCAAAAATTCTAAATAAAATCAAATCAAAATTTATTTATGGTGAATCAATCTCTTCAACTGTTTCGTATACAATTATTGCAACTGACATTGGCATAGTTGCAAAATCTTCACTTTATAGCTCTAAAATGACACGATTTAAAAAAAATGAAAATTGGATAGAGATAGATTCAAAACTCTACACGCCAATAAAACAAGGGATAGTGATTATTAAAAATACTAGAGAGGTTAAAGAATTTTATGATTTCATTTTAAGTAAAAGTGCTAAAAAGATATTTAAAAGTTACGGATACCAAGTTCCATGAGTACTTTAAAAGCAAAAATTGTCAATATACAAAATATAGATAATCTTCATATTGTAAAATTTGATTTTTATGGTGAGCATTTAAGCATGATGAGTTTAGAGCTAAATGACAACATCCAAATTGGCGTAAATGTACTTTTAAAAACTAAAGCTACAAGTATAGCTATTGCTAAAAAATTTAGTGGTGAGCTTTCTTATTCAAATAAACTAAATTCAAAAATACTATCTATACAAAATGGTAAATTATTAACAACTATAAAACTACAAACAATCGGTGCAATTTTAGAATCTATCATAACAAAAGATTCTAGCCTAAGGATGAATTTAGAGGTTGGAGATGATGTTGTCGCACTTATAAAAGCAAATGAAATTAGCATAGTAGAGATAATATCATGAGCGAATTAGAATTTGCACCTTTTATACTATCTTTTAAATTAGCTGGTATTACTACTTTAATATTATTTGTTTTAAGTGTGCCTCTTGCTTGGTGGCTCTCACAAACTAGCTCAAAAACAAAACCATTTTTTGAAGCATTAACTGCCCTACCTTTGGTTTTACCACCATCAGTTTTAGGATTTTATATACTTGTTGCTCTCTCTCAAAATTCACCAGTTGGTTCTTTTTTTAATGAATATTTTGATATTCAACTGATTTTTAATTTTCAAGGGTTAGTGATAGCTTCATGTTTTTACTCCCTTCCTTTTATGGTCCAACCACTACAAAGTGGATTTGAATCTTTAAGTAAAAATATGCTTGAAGCTTCATATATAAGTGGCAAAAGCAAATATCAAACTCTAATATTTGTAGCCCTACCAAATATAAAACCAGCACTTTTAACTGCTATTATCGTAACTTTTGCTCATACAGTTGGAGAGTTTGGAGTAATTTTAATGGTTGGTGGAAGCATTCCAGAGGAGACTAAAGTAGCCTCAGTAGCAATCTATGAAATGGTAGAGATTATGGACTATACAAACGCTCATATATATAGTGCGATGATGGTAGTTATGAGCTTTTTTGTCCTTTTGGGAGTTTATATATTTAACCACAAACAAAAATTTTCAGGTTTTATAAAATGATAAAAATAAAAATAATTAATCATATTTTAAATCTTGATTTAGAAATAAATGAGGGTGACTTTATAGCTATTAGTGGGAAAAGTGGAAGTGGTAAAACAACACTTTTAAGAGTTTTAGCTGGACTTGATAGTGCTAATGGGGATATAAAAGTTGGAAATAAAATCTTTTTAAATAAAAATCATCATCTAAAAGTTCAAGATAGAAATATTGGTTTTGTGTTTCAAGATTATGCACTTTTTGATAATATGAGCGTTGAGAGAAATCTTCTTTATGTAAGTAACGATAAAACATTAAGCAATAAACTTTTAGATATGACACAAATGAGTGAGTTTAAAAACAGACTACCAAATACTTTAAGTGGTGGACAAAAACAGCGCGTTGCAATCTGTCGTGCATTGATGAGAAATCCAAATATTTTACTCCTTGATGAAGCCCTCTCAGCACTTGACCCACAAATGAGAACTAAACTACAAAACATACTTTTAAATCTTCACAAAGAATTTAAAACAACAACCATCATGGTTAGCCATGACCCAAGCGAAATCTATCGTTTAGCCTCTCGTGTAATTGTTATAGATGACGGAAAAATTATAAATGATGGCTCGCCAAAAGATGTACTTTTACAAACATCAGGCAGTCAAAAGTTTTCATTTGAGGGTGAAGTTTTAGAGATAAAAAAGGTAGATGTGATTTTTATAGCTACTGTCGCAATTGGACAACAGCTTGTCGAAATTGTTATCTCTGGAGATGAAGCTAAAGATTTAAAAGCTGGTGATGGCGTTAATGTTAGCACAAAAGCGTTTAATGTAAATGTTAAAAAAAACTAAAACCGCTTAAATGAAACTATGTTATACTTTTGCAACATCTAATTTAAGGTATTACTATGGCACTTTTTTCTTTTAAAAACTCTTTTTTTTTATTTGTTTTTTTTATACTTTTTATCAATTTTGGTTATGCTAAAATAATTAAACACCCATCTTATGCAAAAGGGCAATGTGGAGCTTGTCATACAACTAAAAGCGCTAAATCTCCAGATTTAAAAATGGAGATGCCAGAGTTATGCTACTCTTGTCATACAAATTATGAAGAAAATGATTTTATTCATGGTCCAGTTGGTGCTGGGGCTTGTACGCTTTGTCATAATCCACATGAGTCAAAAAATCAAAATCTACTAACCACTAGTACAGTAAATGAACTTTGTACTTCATGCCATTCTAATAAAGACGATATGTTAAAATCAGGTGAAAATATTCACCCACCTGTGCAAGATAGTTGCATAAACTGTCATGATGCGCATGGACAAAAGCACAAATTTCAATTAAAAGCTGATAGAAAAAAAGACTTATGCCTTACTTGTCATACAGATAAAAAAGAGAGGATTACAAACTCTATCAATAAGCATGGTGCTATTGAGATGGGCGAAAAATGTCTTGGATGTCATGACCCTCATAGTTCCCCAAATATAAAATTACTAAAAGCTGAAGATTCAAAAACTATATGTTTGACATGTCACAGTACATCACTTCCTCGTGATGAAGATGGAAAAATGCTTATGAATATGGGTGAACATATTGCTAATAACCCTAATGTTCATGGTCCTATAATGTGGGGAGATTGTGCAGCTTGTCATGACCCACATGGTTCTGATAATTTAAGAATGCTAAAATCCCCTTTTCCTGAAAAATCATCTGCAAAGTTTACATCTGATGGTTATATTTGTTTTCAATGCCATGAGCCTAAAAAAATGACAGAAAAATTCACAAAAGACTTAACAGAATTTAGAAATGCTGATAAAAACATTCATTATCTACATGTAAATGCAAAACGCATCTCCTGTAAAACATGCCATGATTATCATGCTTCAGATTTACCACATCATCTAAGAGATAAAGCTACTTTTGGTTCCGCAAAATTTCCTCTTAGGTTTATAAAAACCCTAAATGGTGGTTCATGTAACCCTATTTGTCATACTATACGATATTACGATAGAGTAGAACCTGTAAATGTTAGAACAAATAAAAAGCTATGATTTATACAAAACAAGCACTCACATATCCAACTACTCTTGTTTTGTCATCACTTGCATCAGCACTAGTCCTATAATCAAGTATTAAAGGTTTTAAATCAAGCTTTTTTGCACTTAAAACAAGAGCTTCTACACCTATTTTACCACATGCTTCACATCCACTATGAAGTAAATCTGTATCTAAAGTATCTATAGCTTTTAAACAAATACTATCAAGTTTATTTGCATCTTCAAGGCTATGAAAATGACTTAAATCTGTACTGATTATCACTCCACAACCATCTTGAGCTAAAACAAAATCTATAATTTTTGAGATATCCTTAGGGTTAACATCACTATATACCAACTCAACTATATTAGCATCTTGTAAATAGTATTTAATGAAAGGAAATTGTACTTCTGTAGAGTATTCTATATGTGCTTCTCTTAAACAATTAAATGAAAAATTACTTTTTAAATTTTCATATAAACTATTTGCACTTTTTATCTCTTCAAGTGGAGTATCGTAAGATTCAAAATTACAAAGACTAACACCTTCAAAACTAACTCTATGTGATGGTCCAATAATAACAAAATTTTTGATATTACTTTTTTGCAATATTTTATAAGCTATATTTGCCGTATATCCTGAATAAATATATCCAGCATGCGGGACTATAACAGCTTTAGATTTTACATCTGGTAATTCAAGTGTTTCATCATAAACCTTAGAGAAATGCTCAAAATACCTCTCAAGCTCAACACCTCTGCCTGGATAAAAAGTTCCACTTACACTCATCTCTCGCTTCATAACCAAACTCCTTTTATAAACTCACCACATGATGCACATTTTGAATTAACTATGCTCTCTTTGTGTGAATGAAATCCTGCCCTATCTACCAATTTACTTTTACACTTTGGACAATATGTAGAACTATCATTTTGAATATTTCCAAGATAAACATACTTGATTGCATAACTAAGAGCTATCTCTCTAGCACGAATCATTGTCTCCATGGTAGTAGCTGGGGTATCTAGCATTTTATAATCTGGATGAAAAGCACTAAAGTGCCAAGGTACATCAATGCCTAGTTTTGAAGAGATAAACTCTGCCATCTGATTTATCTCTTCATCAGAATCATTAACACCAGGTATAAGTAAAGTTGTAATCTCAAGCCAAATATCGCTCTTTGCAAAAGCTATAAGCGATTCTAAAACACCATCCAAATTAGTCTTTAAAACCTTTTTATAATAATCATGAGAGAAACTTTTAAGGTCAATGTTTGCAGCATCTAACCAAGACTTCATATCCTCTAAAACCTCTTTAGATTCATACCCACTAGAAACAAAAACATTTTTAATTCCCTGCTCTTTTGCTAACACCCCAATATCTCTAGCATATGGATACCAAATAGTTGGTTCATTGTAAGTATAACTAATACTCTGTGTTTTATTTTCTAATGCTAACTTAACAATATCCTCTGGAGTATATACAACACTCTCATCAATCGTAGAAGTTTGAGATATACTTGAGTTTTGACAAAAAGGGCATCTAAAGTTACATCCAACAGTTCCAATAGATAAAGAGCGAGATGATGGCAAAAAATGATAAAGTGGCTTCTTTTGTATTGGGTCTATGTGAATTGCACTTGGATGATTATATGTCTTGTTTACAAGTTTTGAATCTATGTTAAAATTAACTCCACAAATGCCATGTTTACTCTCTTTGAGTGTGCAATAATGTTTACACAATACACATGTGATATGATTTTCATCTTTATAATGGTAATATTTCATCAAAATCCTCCTCTATCGCATCAACTCTATATCTATAGATAGTTGGATGTTCTTCATAAATTGAAAAACAAGAGCCAGCTTTTTGACTTAGATGTTCTAAGAATAGTTTTGGAGTTGGTAATTGCTCCCAAACTTGAGGTAAAAAAGTTCCCTGATATACTCCATGTTTTAAAATCAAGCCATCAATATTTGGCTGAATTTTTTTACACAAATCATCAAAATTTTTATACTCTAAAATTTTTGGTTCACTTAAAAGCGATACTTCAATATTTAGATGTGAGAGCTCATCTTCGCTTAAAGCATTAAATCTAGGGTCACTAAAACCTGCTGAGAGTGCATTATTTACAACATCATCAAAAATTGTTCGATGAGCTATAATAGAACCTATGCAACCTCTCAACTCCCCATCTTTTTTCAAAGTTACAAAAGTAGCACCATCTTTTTTTAAAAATGGATATTTTTTTAAGAGTTTATTTTTATCAAATGTGTAAGTATGCTTTAGCTGATTTATTATCGCGCCTTTAGCAATTTGTAGCAAAATAGAATCTAACATTTTAGCCCCTTTTTTTATAAATATTTATTTAAAACCTCATTTAATTTTTTAATATCTATTGGTTTTACAATATATTCATCCATTGCAATCTCCATAAATCTTTGCTTATCCCCTTTTATACCATTTGCTGTTACAGCTATAATTGGTGTATGGATTAATTTGTTTTGTTTTTCAATTTCAATTATTTTTTTTGTAGCCTCTATACCATTCATTATCGGCATATTTTCATCCATTAAAACTAAATCATACTTAGTTGTTTTAAACAATTCTACCGCTTCTTTGCCATCATTTGCTATATCCATAGTTAAACCAATTTTATCTAAAATAACTTCTAAAAACAATTGATTTACTTTATTGTCTTCAACTATAAGCACATGACCTTTTAGTTTATCTATATTTACTTGTGTCTTTTGCTCTTTTATCTCATCTGTAATTTCTAAAGGTATTGAAAAATAAAATTTACTACCAACTCCAATTTCACTTTTCAATTTTAACTCACCTCCAAGAAGTTTTACAAGCTGAGTACTTATTGAAAGCCCTAAGCCTGTGCCTCCATATTTTCTTGTAGTGGAACTATCTTTTTGTCTATCCCTATACCTTCATCTTTTACAAAAACATTTAAATATCCATCTTTATAATCTGCATCAATATATATATATTTATTTTTAGGGGTAAATTTAATTGCATTACTTATTAAATTTGAAAGGACTTGTTTTATTTTAACAGAATCTCCAAGAACATACTCAGGAAAATCGGAGCTAATATTTAACTCTAAATTTATATCTTTTTCTTTAGCTTTTTCAAAAAAAAGCAACTGCGTATCTTTAAAAGATTTACTTAAATTTATAGGGATATACTCTATCTCTACTTTACCACTTTGTATTTTTGAAAAATCTAATATGTCATTAATTATTGTCAATAAATCTTGACCAGAGCTGTTAATAATATCAAAATATTTTTGTCTTTGCGCATCAGTTTCATCTTTTTTTAATATCTCGATAAAACCTATAATAGCATTAAGTGGTGTTCTTATTTCATGTGACATATTAGCAAGAAAATCAGCTTTAGTTTTCATTGCAACAACTAGTTCTTGTGTACGCTTTTGAACTTCTTCTTCTAAATTTTCTTTGATTTTTATATTTTCAAATTCTAAGGTTTTTTTATCAGAGATATCACGCCATACTACATGAATGATGTTTTTAGGCTTAATGAAAAATTTGGGCTCCTAAATAATCATTTTTTCTTATAACTCACTAGATAATCATCAACCATTTTCAACTTCAAGCTTTTACTAAATTCATTGTGAACTTTTAGTAATTTTTCACCCTCAAGTTACCACGTTAAAAATAGCTTAAATTCCAATACTTTTTTCATAAATTTTAGGATTAAAAGTTACATTATTTTTAAATAAAGAGTGAGCAATTAAAATCATTTTTCTCATCACAGCAATTTGGG
>JAKISX010000043.1 GCA_021648405.1 Sulfurimonas sp.
TTTGGGTTTATATTATTTGCACTTGCAATCTCGTTTAGAGTTCTCTCTTCTCTCAAAACTTCTAATACCAATCTTGTTTTTAGCTGTGTTGAAAATTTAGCCATTTTCCTACTCATATTTATACCCTCACTTTTATTGTTTAATTTTACTCTTTTGAGAATTAAACTTTACAAAAAGTTGTTTGATTTTCTTGGGGTAGTATATTTCTTGATTTAGCAAGTCTATTTTTTTAGCTAAATTAAAATCTTCAAAAAGTTTTGCTAAATTTTGTTTTCGTTTTTTTCTTAAGCTGTAAAGAAGTTTTTTAGAGTTTCCATCTTTGTCAGTAGGCTTATCAAACATACTAACACCATAATCTACCAATGAATATCTATCGTTATCAAGCTCTTTTAAAATGCTATAGCCGATAGAAGTTATACCTAAGTCTAAACTTAATATTTTTTTCATAATTATTTACCTTTTAAAGAAAAATAATTATATCATATTGTTAATAGTTTATCCTCAATCCACCTGTTGATTTTTTAAATACTCTATAACAATTTTTTTTGTATAAACTATATCCAGTGACTTATGTCTCATCTCTAAAACTCTTAATATAGGACATAACAAAAGGGGTGATTTTTTCTGTTTCGATTTTTAATTGGATTATTGACATTTTTTTCCTTTTATACTAATGGAACTCTCTGAATAATTAGCAATTAGCCCCTAAATGCCCGCAGGAAATACCCTTGGGGCGCAGGCTTGTACCACAAGGGTATGATAACCTGGAATCTAGCTCTCAATTAATCAGAGAGTTCAATGTAGACAAGAAGAAAGACAACATATATTGTGCGAAATTAAATATTTAAAGAGGTGTTACTTTCATCTGTCATAACAAAGTATATATAAATTAGACTTAATGAATTATTAAAATGATAATCAATATCAAAATGATAAATCAATCTGTAGATTACTGCTTTGAATAAGCATATTTTTGTTGTTTTGCTGAAGTAATACTTTCAAAAACAGATCAACCAGTTCATATTTACCCCTACCTATATTTTTGATTAATCCCATATTCTCTAATAGTACATGAGAATTATATAGGGTCTTAGGTAAAATATCAGTTGAGGTATTGTTTGCAATAGCGCTAAGTAACTTAAACAGATGTTTTTTTGCTTTTGCTTTTTGTATCAGCTCGTCAAGATATGCTCTATTTTCTAAAATAACCTCTTTTAAAACTTCTACACATAAATTCATATCTATTTTTTCATTATCAATAACTGCTCTATAAAAAATAGATTGAAACACTTGCATTGAATAATCAGGATGACCTTGTAAAAAATCAAGTATTCTCATTATTGCTTTTTTATCATAGTCGAATTTTCTATTGTTAAACTCTAAATATATATATGAAGCAACCTCTCCAATATCTAATCCTTCTAAAGGCATAACTCTAGCAAAATGAAAAAATGGAGAACTTTTATTTTCAAATATTTGTGTCATCATACTCTCAATACTTCCTAAAAATATATAAGTAATATTCTCATGATGTTGAGCTACTGACCTTAATTGCTCTAATATTTCTTTATCTGCGATATTGGTAATCTCTTGAAACTCATCAAATATAAATTTTATATTTACTTTTAGCTTGACAGCTATTTTTTCTACAACATCAAGAGAGTGCAAAAAAAGTTCTGTCTCATCACTATCTTTTTCTATATGCTCTAAGGTAATCTCAGCTATTTTTCCTAGCTTTATACTTTGTAGTGTCTTATAAAGTGCCAAAAAAGTGTTTTTTGATTTATGAATAAAATTATCTACACCAACAAAAGAATAAGCCTTGTCTAGTATTTGATTAGATAATACTTTTAAAGATGTAGCTCTTCTAACATCAATATAAACAAAAGTGAAACTATTTTGGCTCTCTATCACATGTTTTACAAGCGATGTTTTTCCAAATCTTCTAGGTGCTTTAATCATTACATGTTGATTATTGTTAAGATAGGCTTCAAATACAGGGATATGTTTCACTCTATCAATAAACTCTATACCCTTTACAGGACTTCCCGTTTTAAACATCTCCACTCCTATCTATTTTTTATATAGGCTATTATATCTATATATTTAATATATGTCAATAATTATAGATACAATAGTCTATTTTTTTTATAGATGATTACTTTTACTTTTTAATCCTATGACTGAACACATAGTAAAAAACTTCTAGGTTGTAAAAAATTGACGATATAGGCTATTATTTTCATATTTAATAAGATAATTTAAAATTATTTTAAGAGGACATACTCCCTCATATATTCTTCTGCTATCGCCCAGTCTATCTGTTCATCAATATCAATCATATTATAATCTTTCATCTCATAAAAACATATATCTCCACTTAGGCGATTTTTGTCTCTTAAAATATTAGAAACATTACTTATATAAAATGCTCCATTTTCAAGCAAAACACCATTAAAATCTTGTCTTCTTGGACGATTTTTATAGTCATAGTTTATTGGCTTTTCATCATCACCCCAGAAAAATTTTTTCTCCCTGACAACACTAAGAAGTGAATCTTTTTCTAGCTCTTTTAACTTTTTTATAGCATTATCAAAATCATATGTTGTAGTTGTTGGAGAGGTAGCTTGAACAAGCATAAACAAATCATCATCTTTAAAACTATTTTTATTCAAAAACTCTAACATAACTGCTTCTGTTGAAGATTCATCTTGAGCATTTTGTTTATCGCGAATATATATATTTACTTTAGAGAAGTTAAACTCTTCAACTACCTCAACTATCTCATTACAATCTGTTGCTACATATACTTTATCAATTAAAGTTGAGTTTTGTAAAGCTAATAAACTCCAATA
This sequence comes from Sulfurimonas sp., assembly GCA_021648405.1. Classification (GTDB taxonomy): domain Bacteria; phylum Campylobacterota; class Campylobacteria; order Campylobacterales; family Sulfurimonadaceae; genus Sulfurimonas. The sequence continues at coordinate 2,856 of JAKISX010000043.1, forward strand.
TATAAGTGGCTTCTCGCAAAAAAGTTTTATATTTTTAAACCTGATAGCCTTACTTCCACATCTCGCTGGAACAAACGCTATATTCACATCTCATCCTTTGATAAAATTACTAAAATTGTATCTGTAGCACCAATAGATGCCAACTGCGACTCATAAGCTTCGTTTAGCTGTTGTGAATCTATAAAATTACCCCATTTCTCGTGACCACCTGGCTTGTTTTTACTTAACCAGTAGAGATGATTTGAAAGTGGATATCTCTGTATATGTTTTACAAAATCAACTTTTAAAGATGCTTTTTTTGCTAAAAGAGTGATTGTGCGTTGATTATAAAGATACAGATGACAGCTCCAATATGTGAACTTTGAAAATGCTTCGCTCTCGTATATGCTAAGCAGTGCATCCTTAGCGTTTGGAACTTCAACTATAATTTTTCCACCATCTTTTAATAAATCCTTCATCGTCTCTAGAGTAACTTCAGGCTCCCTTAGATGCTCTAACACATGAAACGCTGTAATATAGTCAAATTTTTCTTCTATTTTATCTAAGTTATCATACAAAGTTAAAGATTTTTTTGCATAAAAAGGTACTACTGCTTTTTCCAACTCTACTGTAGCTACATTTGAGCTAATCTCTTTAGCCATAAGGGCAAACCCACCATTTCCACTTCCAAAATCTAAAACAGATTTATTAGTTATCATAGGTTTTACAAATTCAAACCTTCTCTCATCATCTTCTTTAGTTTGATTTTGCCATCTATTAAAATCAACCTCTTTATGCATATTTGATTCTTCATAAAAATTTTCATCAATATGCTTTGTGCTTGAGAGATAAACTAGTGAACATTCACTACATTCAAGTATTTTTATCTCTTTAGCATCTCTTACTTGACCCTTTTTGTATTTAAAATCTTTACTTCCACAAAGTTTACAACTCATTTTTTGTCTCCATTGCTATATTATTTTTAACTCTTTTTAAATCTGAATCTACCATCATTTTACACAACTCTTCCAGAGAAGTTGTAGCTTGCCAATCAAGAATATCTTTGGCTTTTTGAGCATTTCCTATCAATAATTCTGCCTCTAATGGTCTGTAAAATATAGAGTTTACTTCCACTACAACTTTACCTGTTTTTGTATCTATTGCAAATTCTTCCTCTTTTTCGCCTTTAAATTCAAGTTCAATATCAGCTGCTTTAAATGCCATTGTAACAAACTCTCTAACTGTTTTTACTCTGTTTGTAGCTAATATAAATGTATCAGGATTTTTTTGTTGCATCATTTTATACATTGCTTGAACATAATCTTTTGCATACCCCCAATCTCTCTTAGCATCTAAGTTTCCAAGCTTTAAGACATCGAGCTTTCCTAATTTTATTTTTGCCACACTATCTGTAATCTTTCTCGTAACAAACTCTTTGCCTCTTAATGGTGATTCATGATTATAAAGTATCCCAATACAAGCAAAAATATTATATGTTTCTTTATAGTTTATAGTCATCATATGAGCAAAAACTTTTGATACTCCATACGGATTTCTTGGGTAAAATTTTGTGGATTCTGTTTGTGGATTTTTATCAATTTTTCCAAACATTTCAGAAGATGATGCTTGATATAGTTTTATATTTGTATCGACATATCTTATAGCCTCTAATATATTAAGTACACCAAGTCCAGTTACATTAGCAGTCTCCACTGGGTCTTCAAAAGATTGAGCAACATAACTCTGTGCGCCAAGATTATAGATCTCGTCAGGTTTTATCCTTTTTAACATCTCTACAGTTCCAGCTAAATCAACTAAATCATATTCTATTAACTCTAAGTTAGGATTATCTTTTATATCTAACTCTTTTATTCTCCAAAAACCAACTGTACTTGTTTGTCTATAAGTTGCATAAACTTTATATCCTTTATCTAACAATAGTTGTGTTAAATATGCAGCATCTTGACCAGTAATACCAGTTACAATGGCTTTTTTCATTTTATTATATGTCCTAATTTACAATTTAGTAGCATATCTTTTTTCTAATATTTTCATGCATTCGTATGTACCAGCACCCTCATGTAGATGACCACTCCAAATTTCACTCACCCAAGAAAATTCATACGCACCCATAATCTCAAAAAGAGAATCAAAATCTATGCAACCCTCATCTATTTGTACGCCCTCGCCGTTAGTTCCATATGCATCAGATATATGCACATGGCTTACAAAAGGCATTATATCTTTCGTGTATTTATTTATATCTATATCAAATAAGTTACAATAAAGTTGAGCATGACAAATATCATATGTCATTCCTAGCCCAAAATGGCTACAAAACTGTTTCATATCGCTTGATGACATAAAGGCATGTTGAAACCACTCTCCACCCAAATACCATGGTCTAGGAGGTAAGTTTTCTGGTATTACATCTATTTTTTCACTATCATAATCAAGCCTAGCAAAATTTTTAATCGCAATCTCAATAAGCTTATAGGTATCTTTTACCTCTTTATCGTTTAAAAACATTCCACCTAAATGCATCACAACTTTAGGTTTGTGAAAAGGAAAATGTTTATGCAATTCTTTTGTTTTATCTAACGTTTTTTGCAATATATTTAACGACTTTTTAACATGCTCTTCATCTAAAGTGCATATATCTAATAGCTTTCTATCAAATACTTCAGGCGCATGGATAATAAGTTGTGATTTTGATATTTGAGCTGGTTTAAAATCTATTGTTAAGTCCGTTTGTGAACAGTGAAATTCAATTACGGGAGAGTTTAAAACTTTATATTTTTCATAATCGTGAAAACGACATTTAGCTCCCCATTGTTGAGTAAAATTAAATTTTTTCCATTCACTGATTTTAATAGTATCTTGAAAATCTGTATCATTAATATAGTGGTCTTTTTCAATATGGTTTTTAAGAACTTTGCCAAAATATTTATATATTTGATGTGGAAATATACCCTTACCGGGAGATTTAAATGTAACATCACTTTTTATTAACACATGCCCTTTTGGTAAGTCTCTAATTGGCACAGTAGATTTTGCAAAAGCTTCTTTATTTAACATCTCGGCTTGATTTACACTCTTTTGAGCACTTAAAGCACTCTCAAGTAGTCGAATGTTTTCAACCATCTCTTTAAATTCATCTGGCATCATAGATGCTTTGTGATCAAGCCCGTCTAATGCTTTGTCAAGAGTAATGTGTTTTTCAATTATTTTGTACCCCATAGCTACACATCCAACAGGTATAAATATACCTCTTTCATGCCCAGAATAACCAACAATATCACTCTTTGAAAGCTCTTTTAGCCTATCTAAATATTTTAAATTTAGATTTTCGTAAGGGGCAGGATATGTTGATTGTGACAATAAAAATGCATAACTAATGTTTTGTTTATTGTAAAACTCTGCACAATCTTTAATATCTTCATCGCTCCACATTCCAGTTGAGATTAACATTGGCATTGCATATTTACTACACTCTTGTACTAAATCAATATTGGTCATATCAGCTGATGAGATTTTAAATGCACTAACACCTAATTCGCCAACAAATTTTGCAGAGTTGGCATCAAAAGGTGTAATAATCAAATCTATCTGTTTTTTATCACAGTATTTTCTTATTTTTTTATACTCATCATTTGAGAGTTCTACCTCTTTTAGTAATGGAATAAGGTATTCAAAGTTCCACTCTTGAGAGTTTGAATCCTCAAGTACATTTTTTGAATATATAGCACTTAAATCTCTTTTTTGAAATTTGACAGCATCAACTTTTGCTTCAAGAGAGGCATCTATTAGCTTAATGGCCTCATCAAAACTTCCGTTATGATTTATACCTATTTCAGCTATTATATAACTAGATTCATCTTCTTTATTAAATATTTTATCTAATTTTTTACTACTATAAAAACTCATTTAATCAAACTTTTTTTATTATTCATAACAATATTTTAGCAATTTTCATGCCATAAAAAAGTTTTATTTGCTATAATTCATACCAATAACTTAGGAGCTTTTATGCAAAATATAGAAGATATCGCTGTTTCAAACTACCAAACAAATATGCAATACTTTAAACTTCATCATGATGTACTCCATAATAAACTTATAGCACTAGATACACTTCTTGGGGATGGAAGATATCCTCAAAAATATGATTTAGAATACAAAGATGATTATTTTGATGTTATTGAACTCTCAAGCGGTAATTTTCTTTATAATAAAAATTCAGAAATATTTTCAGATGAACTCACTTCACAAATAAATTTTAAAAAAAGTGATCAAATAATTAGCTGTTCTTATAATCTTGATTTTACTCAAAAAGCTCTTGAAAAACTAGAAAAAGAAACTGCTTTAACAACATATGCTACAACAGCACCAATTATGCACTATCATAATTCAAATGTTAATAGTTCAATGCATATGGATGAGATTCATAAGTTTATTTTTTTGGGAATAGGATTAGGATTACACCTACCAAAAATCATAAAAAAGACTGGTGCTACTCTTGTATTAATAGTTGAAGATGATATTGAATTATTTCGACTATCTTTATTTACTTGTAACTATAAAGAAGCTCTAGATGGTCGTTTAGGCTTTTTTAGTATTGCGCAAAATTCACTAGAATTTTCAGATATGTTTCAAATATTTTATTCAAAATCATTTCTACGAAATTATTGTTTAAAATTTTCTCTATTCTCATCAATATATGAAAAAAAAATTAAACAAATTCAAACTTTTTTAGTCTCTCGCACTGAGACTAGTTATCCCATAGAATATCTTTTATATAAAAACATAACTATATTGTCTAAATTACAAAAAGGTTTTAAGTTTTTAGAGCTGACAAAAAAAGATAAAGAAGATTTTTTTCAAGATAAACCAATGTTAATAATTGGAGCTGGACCATCACTTCATACCAATATAAAGTGGCTTAAAAAAAATGCAGATAAATTTATTTTAATTAGTGTCTTTGCAGCATTAAAAACACTTTATAAATCTGATATTAAGCCAGATATAGTGGTGCAAATAGATGAAAAAGTAACTGAGGCGGTAAACCTTATGAATTCATTTGATAATTTTGATTTTTTAGCTAATAGTATCTTTGTTTTTAGTGCTTCTGTACCTGATATACTTTTTGAAACATTCCAAAAAGATAAAATTTACCTAATAGAAGACCGCACTAAATATAGACTAGCAAACACTAGACTAGAATCCGCTAGTGTTGGAGAGACTGCTTATGCTATCTCTTTGATTTTTAACACCTCTGAACTTTACCTTCTTGGTTTAGACTTTGCTCTTTCAGAAGATGGTGGTACACATGCAAAAGATCATCATGGTGCTACCTCTTTAGATACTTCAAATATTGATAAGATTCAAACGAGTGTTTCAATTTCACAAACAGTTTTACATGTAAAAGGAAATTTTGTAGATAGCGTACCCACAACTCCTATACTCTCATCATCAATACCAATACTAAATCGCTACACTAAAAAACTAAAATCTACTAATCAAATAGTTTATAATCTTAGTAATGGTGCTTATTTAGAACAAACAATACCATTAAATATATCTGATTTTCAAATGAAGTCTAAGCTAGATAAAAAAGAGATGGGCGCTCAACTAATAAAGCTTTTTGATACCTACTCGCTAAAAGAACTATCAGGTAAAGAGTTATCAGAATTAGACAAAAAATTGGTACAAATAAAAGAGTTTCATACTATAATTGAAAAATTTCTACAAAACACATCTTCAAATAAAGATATTTTATTACAAAATTATTCACTTATGATTCAAACTATACTTAACTCTTTTGAGAGTGAACTTAAAGAGATTTTAACCGTATATTTCTTAAGTATTGCCCCATATGTGATAGATTTATTTAATACAAAAGAGTTAAGCAATCCTAAAAAACATACAAAAAAAATGAAAAACATTATAGTTATTCAACTAAAAAGACTCATAGAATTATATGAGATACAACTCAAAAATATCGTTTAAGGCTACTACTGAAGTAGCCTTAATACATTTTGCTGAACAGCATTAGCTTGACTCATAGCATATGAACCAGATTGAGCTAAGATGTTTAGTTTTGAAAAGTTTGCGCTCTCTGCTGCAAAATCAACATCACGAATTTGAGATTCTGCTGCTTGAACATTTACTTGAGTTACAGAGATATTTCTGATTGTTGATTCAAGTTGATTTTGAACAGAACCAATATCTGATCTTGTTTTATCAAGCTCTCTTAATGCATAATCAGAGATAATAATCGCTTTTTCTGCTGACTCACGAGTTGTAACATCAATAGTACCAAAGTTATTGGTTTTATCTGTATCATACCCAGCCGCAGCTACACTAGCATTAGTACTTGTAGTTACGGTAAAATCACTACCAGAATCTAAACGAACACCATATTGAGGAATAGCTATAGTTGAAGTAGATAGTTCATAGACACTAGCTCTAATATCTGCGCCTGCAATTTGTGCCGCTGAATTAAAAGAATCAACAATATCTTGTGACATAGCAGCACTTGAGATAGCACCTGAAGCTGGTGTTATTAAAGTTGTATCAACAGCTGTTGTAGTACCATCAGCTGCTGTAACAGTAACTGCTAATTGCCAAGCTGCTGGAGTTGCTCCACCAGATTGTGCTGTAACTGCTGCACCCTCTGCTAATGCAAATTCTCCAACTTCAGAAGTTTGTGTATCACTAATAGAGATTTTTACAGTCTCTCCTGCATATGCACCAATATGAAAAGATTTATTTCCAAAAGCACCATTTAAAAGGCTTTGGCCGTTAAATGAAGTAGCTGTTGCAATATTTTGTGCATTTTCTAATAATCGGCTAATATCTTCTTGAATAGCTGCGCGAGTTTGTAAAGTTTGACCATCAGAAGCTGCTTGAATAGCTTTAGTTCTAATAGTGTTTGATATAGTAATATATTCCTCTAAAGCACCATCAGCTGTTTGAGCTACTCCAATACCATCGTTTGCATTCATAATAGCTTGCCCAAGACCCTGAGCTTGTTGACGAAGAGAATCCGCAATAGCCATACCAGATGCATCATCTGCTGCTTTATTGATTCTTAAACCTGAAGACAATGCATTAAGACTTTTATCAAGCCCTATGTTAGTCATTGTTGCGTTTCTGTGCGCATTCATTGCCGCAATATTTGTGTTAATTCTAAACCCCATAGTAAATCCTTTTTGGGTTAGAGCCTTTTGCTCTAGTTAATTTTAATCTTGGCTTCCTTGCCTTGATATTTAAGTACATCGTCTCTTAAAAAAAAAACTTTAGCAAAGTTATAAATTTTTTTAATATTCTGTATTTAAACTTTTTGTGCTAAACTTCCAAAATTAAAATACTACACCATATATAGGAATACATTTGAACTTAATTATTGTGGAATCACCAGCTAAAGCTAGGACTATTACAAACTTTTTAGGAAAAAATTATAAGGTTATTGCCTCTAAGGGTCACATACGAGATTTACCAAAATCAAGATTTGGAATCACTATGGATGAAGAGACAAACGAATTGGTACCAAAGTACTCTGTTGCAAAAGATAAAGCAGCTATACTCAAAGAGATAAAAGACTTAGCAAAGAAAGCTGACAATATATATATCGCGACCGATGAAGATCGTGAGGGTGAAGCTATTGGATGGCACATTGCACATGCTATAAAAAAAGACCCCGCAGAACTTCCTCGTATTGTGTTTCATGAGATTACAAAATCTGCGATTAAACATGCACTTGATAATGCAAGAAGCATTGATATGGATATGGTTAATGCTCAACAAGCTCGTCGTCTTCTTGATCGTATTGTTGGATATAAGCTATCGCCTCTTTTAGCAAGTAAAATTCAAAAAGGTCTTTCAGGTGGTCGCGTTCAATCATCTACTTTAAAACTAGTTGTAGATCGTGAGCGTGAAATAAAAGCATTTGTACCTGTTGAGTATTGGTCAATAGATACATCTTTTAAAGCAGATATAGAGGCAAATCTAATATCTCATAATGGAAAAAAGATAAGCAAACTTACTATTGAAAATAAAGATAGTGCATATGCCATTGTTGATAGTGTTAAAGAAGATTCATTTATTATTTCTAAAATAGAAACAAAGCAAAGAAAAAGCAAAACTCCGCCACCATTTATGACTTCTACATTGCAACAAACTGCATCATCTAAGCTTGGATTTACTCCAAAACGAACTATGATGATAGCTCAAACACTTTATGAGGGTGTAAAAACTCCAGATGGCACAAGTGGTGTTATCACATATATGCGTACAGATTCACTCAACCTTGCAAAAGAAGCAGTATCTATGGTTCGCGGTGTAATTGAAAATAGGTTTGGTAAAAAGTATCTCCCTAAAGAGCCTAAAGTTTATAACAAAAAATCAAAAGGTGCACAAGAGGCTCACGAAGCTATCCGCCCAACTATGCTTGCATTTACTCCCGAGATTGCTCAAAAATTTTTAAAAGCTGATGAGATAAAACTTTATCGTTTAATCTATGAGCGTTTTATGGCTTGTCAAATGAATGACGCTGAGTTTGAACAACAAAGCATAATCTTTAAAGGTCAAAATTCTGAGTATCGAGCAAGTGGGCGCAAACTTACCTTTGATGGTTTTTATGCTCTAACTGGTGCAGAAGATAAAGATAAGCTTCTTCCTATTTTAAAAGAGGGTGATAAAGCACAGATACAAAGTATTAAAGCTGAGCAACACTTTACTGAACCTCCTGCTCGTTATAGCGAGGCTGCTTTAATTAAAAAACTAGAGAGTGAGGGTGTTGGTCGTCCATCAACTTATGCACCAACTATAGCAACATTGTCCTCTCGTACATATGTGAGCATTGAAAAAAAACAAATTATCCCAACTGAGATGGCTTTTACTGTTACAGATATATTAGAAAAAAACTTTGCAAACATAGTTGATATCTCCTTTACCGCTAATATGGAAGAAAAACTTGATGAAGTTGCTGATGGTAATATGGATTGGCAAAAGCTTTTAAGTGATTTTTATTTTCCATTTATGAAACAAATCGATGAGGGAAAAGAGAAAATAGTATCTCTTAAAATTGCTAAACCTCTTGGTCGTGCTTGTCCAAAATGTGGTGAAGAACTATTGCTTCGCTCTGGTAGATTTGGAAATTTTGTAGCTTGTAGTGGTTTTCCAAAATGTAAATATACTGAACAAGTTGATGAAGATGGAAACAAAGTAGAGAAAAAAGAGGAAGGCTCAGACGAAATTTGTGATAAGTGTGGCAAAGAGATGATAGTTAAAACTGGTCGAAATGGTCAGTTTTTAGCATGTAGCGATTATCCTGATTGTAAAAATACTAAAAGCATAAATGTAGAAGAAAAAACATCAGAGACTCCCTGTCCTGATTGTGGTGGCAAAATAAGTCAAAAAAATTCTCGTCGTGGTCCTTTTTGGGGATGTGAAAACTACCCTGATTGTAAATTTATAAGTAAGTTTGAACCAACTACCATTAAGTGTAAAGAAAAAGGTTGCACTAACGGTCTTTTAGCTGAGCGTACTTATAGAAATAAAGATGTATATGAGTGTGTTAAATGTAAAGTTCGTACACCAAGAGATACATAAAAGAACTTGTCATTCTGAGCTTGACTCAGAATCTAAATTAAAGGGTTCAAATGAAAATCGGCATCATATCTGATACTCACTCTAAGGTCAATAAAGCTAAAAAAGCTTTAAATATGCTTTTAAAAAATGGTGCCGAGTTCATTATACATGCTGGGGATATAGAAGAAGTTGAAACCCTAGAGTTTCTTAAAAACTGTGGTAAAAAATATATCGCTGTTTATGGAAATAACGATGCGCATTTACTGCAACATCATAATGACTATAATCTTGTACAAGAGCCCTCTTATTTTAAACTTGCAAATCTAAAATTCAAACTTATGCATCTACCATTTTATATGAATGCTGATACCGATATAGTAATTTCAGGTCATACTCATATTTTTCATAGTGAGCTTAAAAACAATACTCTTTTTATAAATCCTGGTGAAATTTGTGCTAGAAAAAAACCAATTTCAGAGTGTGCTATGCTTGAGATTAGTGATGAAAATTTCAAAGTAACTCACTATACAAGGGCAAATAAAACAGATAGTTTTAATGAAAAGATTTATAGCTATGAAAGATAACAAAGAAATATTTTTATGTTCAATTTGTAATATTAATAGTGGTACATGTAAAGAAGATTGTAAGTTTTGTTCTCAAAGCATAAGATATAAAGCTGAAATCAATAGATATAAGCAAAAACCAATAGATGAGATTATAAAAGAAGCTAAAATTGCAAGAGACAATGGAGCTTTGGGCTTTTGCTTAGTTACAGCAGATAAAGGTTTAAATGAAAAAACTTTAAAATTTGTTTGCCAAAGTGCAGAACTTTTAACCTCAGAGGTTCCAAAACTTAGACTTATTGCTTGTAACGGAACAGCTACACTTGAGCAACTTTTAACTCTAAAAAAGTCTGGCATAAAAGCGTATAACCATAATTTAGAAACTTCAGAGGATTTTTATCCACAAATATGCACTACTCACCCTTGGAGTGAGAGATATGAAACCTGTTTAAATGTAAATGAATCTGGTCTTGTTCTTATAAGTGGTGGCATTTTTGGTCTTGGAGAGACTCAAATCGATAGGCAAAGTATGTTAAAATCATTAAATGAGCTTAATCCAACTTCAGTACCTATAAATTTTTATCATCATAATGACGCGTTGGAATTAAAACCAAACTCTTTAACAACTGATGAAGCACTCTCTCTTATAAAACAAACAAGGCAAGCAATTCCACATGCCCAGCGTATAATGATAGCTGGTGGTAGAGAACTAATGTTTGGTAATAGACAAAGCGAAATATTTAAATATGGTGCTAACTCTATTGTAATTGGAAACTATTTAACAACTAGTGGTAGGATTATGTCTAAAGATTTAGATATGTTAAAAAATTTAAATTTAGAAGTTGCAAAAACTGTGAAAATTGATAACAGCGGAAATTTAGTATTGAACTCTCTAAACAGTTGAACTCTCTGATTAATTAGTTATTATATTCTGAGTCGAGCCCAGAATGACTACCAGCCGTCACTCTGAGTCAAATTTAGAATTTAATTTATGAATTAATCAGAGGATTCTATTATATTTGTAGCCAAAAGGAAAAATATGGATAATATTATATTAATAATCACCATCTCTCTTATTATCATATTTTCACCTTTTCTTGCAAAAATTTTAAGGCTTCCAACTACCCCTATTGAGATTATTTTAGGTTCTGTTTTTGCTTATGCTGGTTTTTTACATGATGAACACCTTTTTGAACTAGTTGCAGAATTTGGATTTTTATATCTTATGTTTATTGCAGGGACAGAGATTAATCTAAAAGATGTTTTAAAAACTCCACCAAATATTTTAAAAAAAGTATTTTTCTATCTTGTTATATTATACATATTTTCTATTGCGCTATCACTTTACTTAAATCTTGGCAAAATATTTATGGTACTTTTACCGCTTATATCTGTTGGTTTAGTAGCAACTCTATCAAAAGAGTATGGAAAAACACCTTGGCTTTCACTATCTATGACAAGTGGTGGTATTGGAGAGGTAGTAAGCATAGGTCTTTTAACCTTAACCTCTGCTGGATTACAATCAGGGGTTGGAATTGGGCTTTTTAAAACTATTCTTGCACTTGTTTTATTTTTAATATTTATGTACTTTGTGTTTCGTACTATTACTATTTTAACATGGTGGTTCCCTAAACTATCAATAATGCTAATGCCTCATAATGACAATAAAGAACAAGATATTCGCTTCTCTATGGGTATCTTCTTTTTATTAGTAGCTGCTATGCTTTTGCTTGAATTAGAGCTTGCTTTTGGTGCATTTTTAGCTGGAATATTTATACCAACTTTTTTCCCACATAAAAAGGAGCTACCAGAAAAATTAGCATCGTTTGGTTTTGGATTTATCATACCAATATTTTTCATTCACATTGGTACAACTTTTAACTTAAGTTCACTATCAATGGAGGGATTAATTCCACTAGCATTAATTATTGCAATTGGTATGATTGCTATGCGCGTGTTAGCTTCACTTGTATTTGTAAAAGAGTTAGGGTGGATTGATTCTATCTTAATGGGCCTATCTCATTCAATGCCATTAACTCTTCTAATAGCAATGGCTACACTAGCTTATCATGCTAACTCTATTGACCAGCTTCATTACTTTGCATTTATCCTAGCATCTTTATTTCAAGTTATTAGTGTAATGATAGTTATAAAATTATTAAATAATCACAAAGAAAAAAATTTGCTATAATAGTTTTTTAAAAATATTATAAGGGGTCACCATGAATCGTTCAGTATTACTTCAACTTGCCCGTGACTCTATACAAGAAGTACTTCAAGCAGATAGAACGATTAATAAAACTGCCCTTTTGAACGAACACCCTCTTTTGAATGAAAAAATCTCTTCAACGGTAAATATATATATTAAAAATAAACTTCGAGGTAGCTCTTCGAGTAAAGATGCAAGCCTGCCTCTGATTGAAGATATAATTTTAAATTCTAAAAAATCAGCATTTGAAGATAAGAATTTCACTCCGCTTTCAACTTCACAATATTTAGAATGCGAAATAGAGATATTATTAAATACAGATAATGGTGTTATTAGCGAAAAAGACTCAGCTATACTAAAAACAACAACTTATTCTTTAGAAAATGAATTGGATAATTAATGATATTTAGATTTTTAGATGCCTCGCATAAATAATGAAAAATTTTATACCTTAGGTATTCAAAAATATGGAATAACTGCTAAGGGTGTAAATTGGACCTCAACTGATACACAAAGGGTGAGATTTAAAACTATTTTAGAGATGCTACCATCTGACTTAAGCTCTCACACTATAGTGGATGCTGGTTGTGGTTTTGGAGATTTTTATATCTATTTAGAAAAGAGAAATAAGCTTCCAAAAAGATATATAGGTATTGATTGCTTCGCAGATATGCAGATTATAGCCTCTGCCATAACTGGCTGTGAAATAATTATAGCAGATATCGTAAAAGATGAAATCCCAGATGCTGGGTATATAGTTTGTAGTGGTGCTATGAATATTTTAAAAAAATTTGAAACATACCAATTTATACAAAATTGTTATCAAGCATGTGAACATGGTTTTATTTTTAATATTTTACATGGAGATGATGAAAGTGATATATATAACTACATCACTACTAAGCAAATAAAACATCTTGCAAAAGAGCTAGGTGTAGATGAATTAAAAATAAAAACTGGATATATAGATGATGATATTACTGTAGGTTTTTTTCGCAAAAAGCATTTAATAAAATAATTATTGATACTTAGATACAATGGCAATGAAAAATCAAAAATTAGTACAGATATGAGAAACTATAATGTTAAATAAACAACAACAATTTTTACGACACACTCTAGAAGAATCTATTACTCAATACGAAGAATATATAGATGCGTTAGGCTTTTTTGACTTCTTTAAAAAAAGTGAATATAACTCCTTAATAGTGATGTTTAAAAATTTAATTCCTAAACTAAATGACAATGAAAACATATTAGAAAATATGACGATGGGAGAAGTTGCAACACTAAGAAATGTATCATTAGAAATAATAGATAAGATTAAAAGTACGCCCAATTATTTAAAAGATGAAAATTTAATTGCAGAAATTACCCTTGCTATAGAGTGCGTAAGAGAACTTTCTAAAGAACTTTCAGAGGCAGATGATGCTAAAAAATCTAAGATGCCATCTCTTTTTTAATTAAGCGATAAATGGTATAATCGCGTTATTAAAACATACGATAAAGGTTCATAATGGGACAAACTATAACAGAAAAAATATTCTCAGAGCATGTTGGCAAAGAGGTTTTTGCTGATGAAATTATCCGCTCAAACA
>JAKISX010000044.1 GCA_021648405.1 Sulfurimonas sp.
AATAGTTCGCACAACTTTTATTATTGATCCTGAGGGAGTTGTAAAAGCTGTTTTTGAAAAAGTAAAGGTAAAAGATCATGTTGCAAGTGTTCATACAGAATTAAAAAGACTTTTTTCTAAATATTTTTAAAATTAATCATTATCAAAGGTGTTTTATTTTAAAATTATTCTAGATGATTGTACGTTCAATTATCGTTTTTTTGTTGATTACTGTGAAGAAAAACCAAACTATTTGTGAAAATAGGACGGAAAACTTATGGATCTCTTTAATTGTAGAGATAGCCGAGCTACCTAAGCAAATGTAGTCTGGTTTTTTATTCGAATATAAAAAAATTCTTAAAAAAAAGGGGGTAATATTGAGCATTATAAATAAAACTTACTCACGTAATATACAATAATCTGACGCTGATAATTAAAAAACAGCTTTGTCAGTAATATAAATCTATAATAACAGGCTTAATAAGTAATTTTAGTTTGTTGATTATAATTCATTCTTTTTTTACTGCATTGCCAAGATCCCTACTTGGTAATGCATAAAAGCTTCATTTAAATATAATTTAAGTATAATTCGCAGATTTTTCTTCTATAAAACATACAAGGAAACATTAACAGATTATGTCAAAAGTTGGTGCAACTCTCTATTTTTAGAGATAATTGTTCGACATACTCAAAGCAAAACCAACAAATTTCTGGCTAATAAAGCCCTTAAAGGACCTTAACATGGTAACTATGAAAGACCTATTAGAATGTGGTGTACACTTCGGACACCAAACTCGCCGTTGGAACCCAAAAATGAAAAAATATATCTTTGGTGTTCGTAAAAATATCTATATTATTGATTTACAAAAAACTCTTCGTTATTTTCGCAATACTTATCAAATCGTTTTAGATGCTGCGGCTGAAGGTAAAACTGTATTATTTGTTGGTACTAAAAAACAAGCTCGTGTATCTATTCGTGATGCAGCAATCTCTTGTAATATGCCATATGTAGATAATAGATGGTTAGGTGGTATGCTTACAAATTTTCCAACTATTCAAAAATCTATTCGCAAACTTGATATTATTGAAGATATGCAAAAAAATGGTCAAATTGATCTTATGACTAAAAAAGAAGCATTGATGCTTACTCGTAAAAAACAAAAATTAGAGATGTATTTTGGTGGAATTAGATATATGAAAGTTCTTCCAGACTTAATGTTTGTAATAGATGCGGTTAAAGAGCATACAGCGGTTTTAGAAGCTAATAGACTTGGAATTAAAGTTGTAGCTCCATTAGATACAAACTGTGACCCTGATTTTATTGATTATCCAATTCCTGGTAATGATGATGCTATCCGTTCTATTCAGCTTTTTTGTAAAGAGATGGCTGCTGCTATTAATGAAGGTAAAGCACTTAGAGATGCACCTGCTGAAGAAGAACAAGCTACTGAGGAAGAGCAAACTGAAGAAGTTGCAACTAAAGAAGTAGTTGAAGCAACACAAGCTCCTGCTGAAGAAGCAGTAGCTACTAAGGAAGCATAATTATGGCAGTTACAGCAGCACAAGTAAAAGAATTACGCGCAGCTACTGATGCGCCAATGATGGATTGTAAAAAAGCACTAGTTCAAAATGATGGAGATATGTCAAAGGCTACTGAGTGGCTAAAAGAGCGTGGTATTGCTAAAGCTGCTAAAAAAGCAGATAGAGTTGCTGCTGAAGGTCTTGCTGGTATTGTTATAGCAAGCGATTTTTCTAAAGCTACTGTTATTGAGATTAATTCTGAAACTGATTTCGTTGCTCAAAATGAGGGTTTCCAAAACCTTGTAAAAGACTCTGCGCAAGAAGTTTATGATAATCAACCTGCTGATGTAGCTGTATTTAATGCATCTGCTTTTGGTGTTTCGTTTGGCGAAGCTGTAAACAAAATCGGCGAGAAGATTGAGCTTCGTCGTTTTGGTACGCTAAACGCTGATGCTACAACTGCATTAAATGGTTATATCCACTCTAATAATCGTATAGCAGTTATCATTACTGCTAAATGTGATTCTGAGAAAACAGCACAAGAGATGATACCATTCTTAAAGCAAGTTGCAATGCATACATCTGCAATGAAGCCAACTACATTATCTTACAAAGATTTTGATCCTGAGTATGTTGAGAGTGAAACTAAAGGTCGTATTGAAGCACTAAAAAAAGACAATGAAGAGTTAGCTCGTCTTAAGAAGCCTCTTAAGAATGTACCTCAGTATATCTCTAAAATGCAACTCACAGATGCAGTTATGGCTCAAGCTGAGAATGATATTAAAGCTAAGCTAAAAGAACAAGGTAAACCTGAAAAAATCTGGGACAAAATTGTACCAGGTCAAATAGCTCGTTTTATTCTTGATAACACAATGCTAGATCAAGAACAAGCACTACTAAACCAACAGTATGTTTTAGACGACAAGCTAACAGTTGCTCAAGCTGTTAATGCACACGCTAAAACTCTTGGTGGAACTGCTTATATTACTGAATTTATTCGCCTTGAAGTTGGTGAAGGAATTGAGAAAAAAGAAGACAACTTTGCTGCAGAAGTTGCTGCACAAATGGGATAAGGATTTTTCCTTTCCCATGAATTTACTAACTGCAAATAAACTATCCCACACTTTTGATACAAATTTATTTCATGATGTATCGTTTGAATTAAGCGAAAAACAAAGTATTGCAATTATTGGTTTAAGTGGAAGCGGTAAATCGACACTACTTCATATTTTATCAACATTACTAACTCCAGATGAAGGTAGTGTTTTTTTATTTTCTAAAGATGTATCAACTATGAGTGATAAAGAACTCTCAAAAATAAAAAGAGATGATTTAGGTTTGGTATTTCAACAACATTATCTTTTTAAAGGTTTTTCTTGTAAAGAAAATCTAGAAGTAGCTGCAATGCTTTCAAATCAAAGTATTGATGATGAACTTTTAAAGAGATTAGATATTTATGAAACTAAAGAGCAAAAAATAACTCAACTATCAGGTGGGCAACAGCAACGAGTTTCAATAGCAAGGGTTTTGACAAAAAAACCTAAAATATTATTTGTGGATGAGCCAACTGGAAATCTTGATAATATAACAAGCAATGAAGTTAAAAATATTCTTTTTGAATATTTAATAGAGTATAATGCAGGTATGATTTTAGTTACCCATAATGAAGAATTCGCAATGGACTGTGATAAAGTTTATAGACTTGAAAATAAAGAACTAATAAAGATAAAGTAATGTTGCTTAAAATAAATCTTGATATAAGCTGGACGCATTGTATCCATGCGGTATGTTCAGATTATGTGAGTAAATAATGGCTTGGGCTGAAGTATTTACACAATCTTATGTAGTTGGGTTTATACTTTTATTTTTTCGTTTTGGCGCACTATTTATAGCTACTCCTATCTTTTCTCATAAAAGTATTCCCAATAGTATAAAAGCGGCAATGGCATTTTTTTTTACAATTGTATTTTATTCATCTATGCCACCGCTAGATATCCCTATCACAGTTCCAAGTATAGCTATAGCAATTTTAAGTGAGTTACTATTTGGTTTAGCCATAGGGATAGTTTTACAAGTTGCTTTTAATGTCATAACTTTTGCAGGTGGCATAATATCATTTATGATGGGCTTTTCATTGGCTAGTGCAATTGATCCTCAAACTGGGGTAAGTATGCCAATAATTTCGCAATTTTTATCTCTTATGGCTTTAATGGTTTTATTTTCAATAGATTTACATCACTGGGTATTAATATTTATAAGTGACTCGCTTTCTACAATACCACTTGGTGGTTTTGTTATGCAAGAAGAATTATTTAATTATATTATATTTGCTACTGCAAAAATGTTTTTGGTTGGTTTTATGATAGCTTTTCCAATTATTGCGCTAACATTTTTACAAGATATTATATTTGGAATGCTTATGAAAACAATGCCTCAATTTAACTTATTAGTTATTGGTTTTCCAATAAAAATTGGGGTAGCTTTTGTTGTATTAATTGCTACACTTTCATCTACCATGTTCATACTAAAGATGCAAATGTTAGATGCTTTTAATTTTTTAGAGATGCTTTTTTAGTTTTTTTTGATACAATATACGCAAAAGGAAATATCTTGAAAATTTTACTATTAAATGATAACCCAGTTGTAAATAAACTTGTAACACTTAGTGCACAAAAAACTTCAGATGACTTAGAAATAGCTACTACTTTAGATGAAATAAATATAAGTTCTTGTGATTTATTGGTTATAGATGATACACTTTATAGTAGTGACTTTATGCTAGAATTAAAAGAGAAAGTAACATATGCTAAATCATTGTATATTTGCTCAAAAAATGCTGAAAATGTAGATGGCTTTACATCAATATTAAAAAAACCATTTTTACCAACAGATTTAGTTGAAATATTTTCCCAATTTTCAAAAAATGTACATCCTGTTGAATTAGATGAAGTGCTGCAAGACACTACAGATGCTTCAAATCTTAATGAAGAAGTAGACCTAGAGAGCTTAAATGAATCTAACCAAAATGCAGAAGTTACTGAACTCGAAGAGTTAAGTACTAAAGAGCCTGAAGAATTAGAAGAACTTCAAAGTGAAGAGTTAAGCTTGGAAGATTTAGATGATAGTGATACATTATTGGATGAAGATGATTTAGCAAGCATGGATGACTTAAATATAGATGAAACCCTTGATTCAATTCTTGATAAAGATGATTTACAAGAAGTACAAGATTTATTAGATGAAACAGAAATAAATAATGAAGATGAAAACTTAGAAGAATTAAACATAGATGATATTCAAGAGCAAATAGAATCTGTTGAAGAAGAATTAAATTTAGATAATTCAATTGAACCTAATGAAAGTACAGAAAATCAAAGCACGAATATTGATGAACTTGAAGAGTTAACCAATCAGGAATTAGAAGCATCAGAAGAACTAGAAGTAACTTCGGATAGCTCCGCTGAAACTAGCGAAGATACAGAAGTTGGCGAATTAGAAGAGTTCAGTAGTCAGGAACCTGATATATTAGAAGAGCTAGAGGAAGAAAAATTAAATCTAAATGATATAGAAGAACAGATAGAATCTGCTGAAGAAGAGTTAACTCAAGAAGATTTAGAGAGTGAAGTTAGTTTTGATTCTTTAACAACAAATGATTTAAAATTAGCTATAGGTGAACCGTTAACTGAAGTAAACGAACAAGAAGAGTTCAGCGATGCAAACATCCCAACACCTACTGAAATAACTCCACCTAATGATGGAATTGAAAAATTGAAAAAACTTTTAGAAGCTTTAACAAACGACGAAGTAGCTGCATCTATGAGAGGAATGAAAATAAGTATTAATATAGAAATAGGAACTTAAAAGTGAACATCAACACAGGAGCTGTACTAGTATTGTCTGGTCCAAGCGGTGCTGGAAAAAGCACACTTTTAAATGAAGTGATTAACGATATAGGGGAGTGTTATTTTTCAATATCTACTACTACTCGTTCAATTCGAGAAGGTGAATCAGATGGAGTTCATTACCATTTTGTAAGTGAAAAAGAGTTCAAACAAGATATAGAAGAAGATATGTTTTTAGAATATGCTCATGTTCACGGAAACTATTATGGAACATCTATAAAACCAGTTAAAAATGCTTTAAAAGCTGGAAAATTAGTTATATTTGATATTGATGTGCAAGGTAATGCTGTTGTTACCAATAGGTTAGGAGATATTACTACCTCTGTGTTTATATCACCACCAACATTATCGGAACTAAAACATCGCTTAGAGGCTCGTAAAACTGATTCTAAAGAGGTAATAGAGCGTAGAGTTCAAATGGCAAAAAAAGAGATACAGCGCATTTGTGAGTATGATTTTTTAATAGTTAATGATAGTCTTGAAATTGCTGCTAATGTGTTAAGAGATATTGCTAAAGCAGCTAGATTAAAAATCCCAGGTAATGAGATAAATGAATTTACTTATAACTGGGAAGATATAGATTAGATTATATGATAAGTGGATTTACAGCAATAAAAAGATACAATTGCATAATTTAATTTTTAATAAGGAAATATACTATGGGATTACCAGGTGGACAAGAGTTATTGATAATCTTTGGAATTATCGTTTTATTATTTGGAGCAAAAAAAATACCTGAATTAACAAAAGGAATTGCTAAGGGTATAAAAAACTTTAAAGCAGAAATGAAAGATGACATAAGCGAAGAAACGGTATCAAATGAACCAAAAAAAGTTGAAGGCACTGAAGAAGTAGCATCAAAAGATGTTTCAAAAAAAACAACACAAGTTTAAATATTGAAACAAAAAGTATCAACATATCTTCAAGACAAAATTGGTCGTGAAATTATTTTAGAAAAACCACGTGATAGATCTTTTGGTCATTTTGCAACACCAATCGCATTTTCCCTTGCTAAAGAATTAAGAAAATCTCCTATGGTTATTGCCGATGAAATTGCATCTTCATTTGGAGATAGTGAGATGTTCACATCAGTTGAAGCTGTAAAAGGTTATTTAAACTTTCGTTTAAGTGAGAACTTTTTAAGTGAGTATGGAACTTGGGCATTAGATAATCCAATGGAATTTGCTTCGCAAGAAAACAATCAAAAAATATTATTGGAATATGTTAGTGCAAATCCG
Source organism: Sulfurimonas sp. (assembly GCA_021648405.1). Taxonomy (GTDB): domain Bacteria; phylum Campylobacterota; class Campylobacteria; order Campylobacterales; family Sulfurimonadaceae; genus Sulfurimonas. The sequence goes on from JAKISX010000044.1 coordinate 6,641, forward strand.
ACAGGACCACTTCATATTGGACATTCTCGTGGTGCTGTATATGGAAATACACTTTATCGTTTAGCAAAGCACTTAGGTTATGATATTACAGCTGAATATTATGTAAATGACGCTGGTAATCAGATAGATTTACTTGGTTTATCAATCGCTTTATATGCTCGAGAAAATATATTTAACGAAGATGTAGAGTATCCAGAGTCATATTATCGCGGTAATTATCTCCAAAGCTTAGCCAAAGGTGCTATAGAAAAATTTGGTAGAGAAATATTTAATGATGAGACTCGTTATAAAGAGCTAGCTCTTTGGGCTAAAGATGGTGTGATGAAATTAATCACAAAAGATTTAGCTGATGCAAACATAACCTTTGATACATTTATAAATGAATCTTCTTTATATAGCGACTGGGATAAAGTTATGCAGAAGATGCAAGCAAATGATAAAAATGCTATTTATGAAAAAGATGGCAAACTTTGGATATCTTCTGAGGCTAAGGGCGACGATAACGATAGAGTTGTAGTTCGTGAAGATAAACGCCCAACCTATTTAGCTGGAGATATTGTTTACCATAACCAAAAGTTTGAGCGTGGATATGACCACTACATTAACATTTGGGGAGCTGATCACCATGGTTACATTCCTCGTGTAAATGCAGCAGTACAGTACTTAGGATATGATTCAAATAAGTTAGAGACACTTCTTTCTCAAATGGTAAGTCTTCTTAAAGATGGCGAACCATATAAAATGAGCAAACGCGCTGGTAATGTGATTTTAATGAGTGACATAGTGGCAGAGATTGGCGCGGATGCACTTAGGTTTATTTTTGCTTCTAAAAAGAGTGATACACCACTAGAGTTTGATGTAGAGCAACTTAAAAAACAAGATAGCTCAAACCCAATTTTTTATATTCAGTATGCACATGCTAGGATAAAAACTATCATCTCTAAAAGTGATTTGAGTGAAGATGAAATTATGAAAGCCACCTTAAAAGGTTTTGATGAAAATGCAGATATACTTTTATTTGATGCACTATTATTGCCTGAAGTTGTAGAGGATGCTTTTAACTCAAGACAGGTGCAAAAATTACCAGACTATCTACAATCACTTGCTGCATCACTTCATAAATTTTACTATGATGTGCGTATTATTGGTCGCGAGGATGAAGCAAAACTTCTTAAACTGCTTATGGTAGTAGCACTCTCAATAAAAACGGGACTTTCTTTGTTGGGTATTGAGGCTAAAGATTATATGTCTAAGGAAGTATCAGAGGATAGTTAATTCTTTGAGTTGTTAGATTATAAATCAAGTTTGGAATGACAGAGAGTTTTAGTTTTTAAAGGTTCCTTTAATCTAATGGTAACTCTGGATACATTTTTTTAACCTCGCCTAAATATTTTTTTGGTACTTGTATAAGTATTGGATTCTTTTTAATATCTAGCCACTTAACAATCTTTTTTATATTTTGCAAACTCATAGATGTACAACCAGCAGTCGGAGGATCTTCATCCTTTTGGACATGAAAAAATATACAAGAACCAGCTTGAGCAACTTGTTGTTTATTATGCTCAACAACAATACCAATCTCATATTGATTATCATCCCTCCTCATAAGCTCATAACTTTTTGGTTTTTGTTTAGGCATATTTATAATTTGATTATAATAAATTGAATCAGAATCATCTACACAGATTAAATTTTTTGTAGCTTTGATATATGGCATATGAGTATCTTCACTATCTGCATAACCAAAAACAGATGTTAACCTAAAAATGCCTATTGGGGCTTTTTTGTCTCCCTCAACTTTTATAACTTCATCTTTTTGATGTTTTAGCTCTAAATGTCCAATACCAATACCCAAACCATTTTTTCCAAGATTTACCTTAATATCATTAAAAACTTTTTTACCATTTTCAAAACAGCTCAAAGTTGCCTTGTTTGTGTTGATTGAATCACTAGTTACTAAAATTATTTGTTCATTTGAATATAAAAACATATAACAAATTACAAGGATTAAGAAAGTTTTTACCATAATGTATGTTACTATTACTAAAATATGAAAGAGATTAAAGTTTACGGAAAATATTATGAGTATTAAAATTAGAAAAGCTTCAAAGGAAGATACAAAATTTTTAGCACAAATGATTCTGCTTAGTTCTAGAGCTGATAAAAAAATAGGTATATTTGATGTTGTATTTAATTATATCTCTGATAAAGAATTAGTTAAAAATATAGAAAAATTAACAACAACAACTATAAAAAACTATTGCCACTTTAGTAACTTTTTAATAGCTGAAATTGACTCTAAATGCGTTGGTACACTTTGTAGTTATGAACCGAGAATTGCTACAAAGGAGTCTTTTTTAAATTCTCTAAATGAGATAAGTTCTGAAGTTAATACAGATGAATATGAAGAGATATTTAGTCAGTGTGATTTTAATCAAAATAAACGCACATTAATTTTTGATTTTCTTGAAGAAGTTGAAGGTTTTATTGATGTTGGAATCTTAAAATTACTTATGCAAAAATCTCTTTTAACTGCAAGGTTAAAAGGATATAGAATTGCTCAAGCAGTAGTAGAAATAGGCTCACTAGAAACTATGCTTTTTTATAAAACCTTAGGTTTTAAAGAAGTTAAGCAAAAAGAGTGTGAAAAATATAGAGAAAAGTTTGGTCGTAATGGATTAGCACTTTTTGAGATAGAGTTTTAAGTATAGAAAACTCAGCCCTTTGTCTTTTGCCTTCGCTTTTAGCAATTGTGTTAGCACTTGCAACTAGGAATGTGATGGTATCTTTGTTTAGTGGTATTGTAGTTGGTATTTTTATTTTAAATAGTTATGTGGTTAGTGATACTATTGTTGGTATCTTTGACCTGGCTATCTCTTTACTTTCACAGATGTGGATACTAAAAACTTTAGCATTTATAATCTTAGTTGGTTCAATTATGGCTTTAATTGATCGCTCCGGCGGGATAGGTGGACTTATAGATTATGTACAAAATAGAAAAAAAATTGTAAACTCAAAGCGTTCAGCACTATTTCTTAGTTATATAATTGGTGTACTTATATTTGTTGAAACTTCTATAACAGCACTTGTATCAGGAGCCGTTGGTAGGGCTTTTTGTAAAGAGTATAAAATATCAAATGCAAAATTAGCCTATGTGTGTGATTCAACTTCAGCACCAATAAGCTCACTTATTGTATTTAATGGTTATGGAGCACTTTTACTTGGTTTAATAACAACTCAAATAGATTCAGGAATGATTGCTGGCAATGGAATTGACTTACTTATAAACTCACTTTTATATAATTTTTATGCGATTATTACTTTAATAATTGTATTTTTATCTATATGGTTTGATATTGATATTGGACCTATGAAAAACTCTAAATATACTCAATTACATGAAACAATTTTATTTTCAAAACAAGCTTCAAAATATTTAATGATTTTGCCAATTGCATTGATGGTTATTTTAGTATTTGTTTTTTTATATATAACAGGTGATGGAAATATTTTAAAAGGAAGTGGCTCTAGTGCTGTTTTTTATACAATGCTTAGTACTATAGCTTTTATGTTTATTTATTATATTCCCAAAAAAATTATGAATATTAAAACCTTTACTTTAACTACATATAAAGGTTCTATACATCTTCTTCCTATAGCTTTTATAATGCTCGCGGCTTTTGGTCTTAGTGATATTACTAGCGAGTTAAAAACGGGTCAATATTTGGCATCTTTTGCAAATGAAAATTTAAATATATACCTTTTAGCATCTATCGTATTTTTACTAAGTGCAATTACAGCATTTGCTACGGGTACATCATGGGGGACATATGGAATTATGCTTCCAATAGCTATACCTATTGCTGTTAGCATGGATGCAGATGTACCTCTTTTAATTGGCGCTGTTGTCTCAGGCGCAATTTTTGGTGATCACAGCTCACCTATATCTGACACAACAATAATATCTTCACTTGCTGCTGATTGTGAAGTGAGCGAGCATGTAAAAACTCAACTTCCATATGCACTTATAAGTGCTTTTTTAACAATGATTATGTTTAGTATCGTTAGTATATATATTAATTAATACTTAAAATAAGCTATCTTTAAATACATTTTTGCTATTATTGCGCGTTTATAACTCTGCTAGTTAGACCTATTTGAAGTCTCAAAACTCGTTTTGAAGCTTTAGAGGGTTGTAGGGACTTTAGTCCATGCTATTATAGTGAGTTTTACTCATTATAGACTAGAAGTAGTTGTTCTACTGGAAAAATTTAAGTAAAGGAATTGTATGCCTACAATCAACCAATTGATTCGTAATGAGCGTAAGCGTGTAGTTAAGAAATCAAAATCTGCTGCACTATTATCTTGCCCACAGCGTCGTGGTGTGTGTACTCGTGTTTACACTACAACACCAAAAAAACCAAATTCAGCTTTAAGAAAAGTTGCAAAAGTTCGTTTAACTTCAGGTTTTGAAGTTATTTCATATATCGGTGGGGAGGGTCATAACCTTCAAGAGCACTCGATTGTTCTAGTTCGTGGTGGTCGTGTAAAAGATTTACCTGGTGTTAAGTATCACATCGTTCGTGGTGCACTAGATACTGCTGGTGTTAGTGACAGAACTGTTGCTAGATCTAAGTACGGAACTAAGAAACCTAAAAAATAGTAAACTATTTTTTAGGAACCGCTACTAATTTAAGTACACGAAACGAACAAAGTCCGTTTCACTACGCTAACGCTATGTTTTTTTCGGCAAAAAGCCCAAGAAGCTAGCTTCTTTTGAAGTTAAAGCAAAAGATATTAGGAGCTAAACATTGAGTATCAGTTTTATAACTGAGAAGATAAACAGAGACAACTCTGAGTAAATTTGAAAAATAATTGAAGGAAAAACAATGAGAAGAAGAAAAGCTCCCGTTCGTCCAGTTATGCCAGATCCAGTTTATGGAAGCAAAATACTGACGAAATTTATAAATAAAGTAATGTTAGATGGTAAAAAATCTACAGCTGAAAAAATTATCTACAGTGCGATGGATATCATCGGTTCACGCGGTGAAAAATCTGGAATAGATACATTTAATGAAGCTATTGAAAATATTAAACCAATTATTGAAGTAAAAAGTCGCCGTGTTGGTGGTGCTACTTATCAAGTTCCAGTAGAAGTACGCCCTGTTCGTCAGCAATCATTAGCTATTAGATGGTTAATCGATGCTGCTCGTAAAAGAAATGAAAGAACTATGGCTGAGAGATTAGCTAATGAATTTATGGAAGCTGCAACCGACAAAGGTTCAGCATTTAAGAAAAAAGAAGATACATACAGAATGGCAGAAGCTAATAAAGCATTTGCTCATTACAGATGGTAATAGGATAACTTATGGCAAGATCACATGATTTAAAAGACGTAAGAAACATCGGAATTGCTGCTCATATTGATGCAGGTAAAACTACAACAACAGAAAGAATTTTATTCTATACTGGTGTTGAGCATAAAATCGGTGAAGTTCATGATGGTGCTGCTACTATGGACTGGATGGAGCAAGAGCAAGAAAGAGGTATTACAATTACCTCTGCTGCAACTACTTGTGAATGGAACGGTAAACAGATAAACATTATCGATACTCCAGGTCACGTTGATTTTACTATTGAAGTTGAGCGTTCAATGCGTGTTCTCGATGGTGCTGTTTCAGTATTTTGTGCAGTTGGTGGTGTTCAGCCTCAATCAGAAACTGTATGGCGTCAGAGAAACCGTTATAGAGTTCCATCTATTGTTTTTGTAAACAAAATGGATAGAACAGGTGCAGATTTTTATGAAGTTGAAAAACAAATTAAAGAGCGTCTTAAAGGTAATCCAATGCCTTTTCAATTACCTATCGGTGCTGAAGCTGAATTTGAGGGTGTTGTTGACTTAGTAAAAATGAAAGAGATTGTTTGGGATGCTGATGCAGAAATGGGTTCAGCATATCACGAGCAAGATATTCGTGAGTCATTACAAGAAATTTCTGATGAGTATAGAGAAAAAATGCTAGAAACTCTTTCTGAAGTTGATGGTAATGAAGATTTCGCTGAAAAATTTTTAGAGGGTGAAGAAATTTCTCAAGAAGAGATAAAAGCAGCAATCAAGTCAGCTACTATTGGTATGGCTGTTGTTCCAATGACTCCAGGTACTGCATTTAAAAATAAAGGTGTTCAGACTCTGCTTGATGCTGTTGTTGATTATTTACCATCACCTGTTGAATCAGAAGCTATCAAAGGCACTTTGATGGATGATGAAGAGGTAGAGGTAGATATAGAATCAACTGATGATGGTGCATTTGCAGCATTAGCATTTAAAATTATGACTGACCCATTTGTTGGAGTTCTCACATTTATCCGTGTATATCGAGGGAAATTGGACTCAGGTTCATATGTTCACAACACTACAAAAGATAAAAAAGAACGCATTGGTCGTATTGTTAAGATGCATGCTATCAAACGTGAAGAGATAAAAACAATTTACGCTGGTGAAATTGGCGCGGTTGTTGGTCTTAAAGCTACAACTACTGGAGATACTTTATGTGACCCATCTGACAAAATAGTACTAGAGCGTATGGATTTTCCAGAACCAGTTATCTCTGTTGCAGTTGAGCCAAAAACTAAAGCAGATCAAGAAAAAATGGGTATTGCGTTAAGTAAACTTGCTGCTGAAGATCCATCTTTTAGAGTCCATACTGATGAAGAAACTGGTCAAACTATTATTTCAGGAATGGGTGAGTTACACCTTGAAATTCTTGTAGATAGAATGAAAAGAGAGTTCACTGTTGAAGCTGAAGTTGGTGCTCCTCAAGTATCATATCGTGAGTCTATTAAGGATGAGGTTGATCAAGAATATAAATATGCTAAACAATCTGGTGGTCGTGGTCAATTTGGTCATGTTTACATTAAAATTAAGCCAGGTGAGCCTGATTCTGGATTTGTTTTCAACAACGAAATCAAAGGTGGAGCTATTCCAAAAGAATATATTCCTGCAGTTGAAAAAGGTTGTAAAGAGACTATGCAAGCTGGTGTGCTTGCTGGTTATCCAATGGAAGATATTGAAATCACTTTATATGATGGTTCATATCATGATGTCGATTCAAATGAGATGGCATTTAAACTTGCTGCATCAATGGCATTTAAAGAGGGTTGTCGTAAAGCACGCCCATCAATCTTAGAACCACTTATGAAAGTTGAAGTTGAGGTTCCTGAAGAGTATATGGGTGATGTTATTGGTGACCTTAACCGTCGTCGTGGACAAGTTAACAATATGGGTGACCGTTCAGGTAATAAAATTATTGATGCATTTGTACCTCTTTCGGAGATGTTTGGTTATTCAACTGACCTTCGTTCATCTACCCAAGGTAGAGCTACATATTCTATGGAATTTGATCATTATGAAGAAGTTCCTAAAAATGTATCTGAAGAGATTCAAAAAAAGAGAAACGGTTAGTATTTAACCATTTCTGAGTGGCTTTGTGCCACTTAATTTTCATTCCATTACTATCCATTAACTTCATCCTGTCATAAGCCCTATACAAATAAAATATAATTTGTTATAATTACAAAAAAATAAATTGAGAATACTATGAAAAAATTAATAATTACAGCTTTACTTACTTTGCAACTATTTGCACAAAACACAACTATTTTACAAAATCCTTTCACATACTCTGCATTAAGTGATGAAATATACAACAATGTAAATAATATTGAAAAATTACAATTTATGCCTGAGTATGAAACTGATATAACTAAGATAAAAAACTATGTTAAAGATGTGCAAGAAACAAAAAACAAAGGTTACAAAATTGAAGATAAAGAAAAAAACATAGATAATAGTTTTTATTTAAAAGCACTTCGAAAATTATCTTTAACAAATAATTATTATGTAAATAAGATAAATAATGATTTATTTAACTCTATAAAAAATATAGATAATGATTTATTTTTAAAAAGTGTAAACTCTGGATTAGTCATTATGCCTAATAATAAAAAATCTATTATAGAGTATTATCATGCAAATAAAAACAACATAGAAGCTACAGGGATACTTAAAAGTATAATTGATGAATATAATGATAATAAAAAACCTATACAAAAAGGTTTAACAGATGCTCAACTTAACAAACTTGAAATAACGCGTATAAGAAAGCGAGATAAAATTAAACAAGCAGCAATTGAGCGTTCACTAGAAGAAGAAGTTGTAAGAAAAAAAATAGAAATTAGAAAAATTCAAAAAGAAAAACTTGGTATTAAATCCAATTAAATTTATCTTCTTCACTAGGTCGTCCTTCTAAAGTCAAGTAAGGTTTGTAATGCGTTTTATAAGATAAGCTACTGCAGTCTTTTACATAATAGCCTAAATATACCCACTCTTTTTTTGTTTTTTTGGCAAATCTAATCTGTAGATACATAGATAATTTCCCAAGTGCGTATTTTTTATATTCTGGGTCATAATAAAAATATATAGATGATATTCCATTTGGTAAAATATCTATTAAATCTACACCTATTAATTTTTTATCATCAAAATATAGTACTTCATAACCATAGTTTTCAGCTCCAATTACAAAAGAATTATAATAATTTTGAGCTGTTGTGGTAGCATGTGGCCAACCTTTTTCAATCTTCATATGTTGGTGGTATTTTTCAAATAGCTCTAAATGCTCTTTTGTTAGTGTTGGCTTTTGAATAACCGATTTTAAATGCTCTGCTTTTCTTAAAACCCTTCTTTGTGATTTACTAAATTCAAAATTTTTTACATCTATTTTAATACTTTGACATTCGTTACAGCTTTCACAAATTGGTCTAAAGTACATCTTGCCAAATCTTCTAAATCCACGCTCAATAAAATCTTGGCATCTATTATCGCTGCATTTATCTATGATTTTATAATGAGTTTTTTGCTCAAATCCATCTAAATATGAGCATTTATCATTTTGTAGAAACTCTTTAAGTACATTCATACTATGATTTTGACATAATTTGTATTATAAAAAGATAAGAAAAGAGAATTATGAAAGTATTTTTTATTAAAAATAAAATATTAATATTTAGAGTACTTGGCTCACTTATGTTACTTGTTGGATTTATGATGTTTTTTTGGACTACACCAAAGGATGGACTTAGTACGAATGAAATGGCAGCAGCAAATATAGCAAGAATGGAAGCTAGGGCTATTGGTGGTTCTGGTACAAAAAAAATTAATTCCTCTAGTGCAGAAATTATGAAAGCATATAAAGATAAGCAAGAGGTTCAAAAAAAATATACACTTATAATTATTATGATATTAGGTGTTGGATTTTTAGGCTATAGTTTTGTTAGAAAAAAAGATAATTAGGAATTATGTATGAAAATCAGACAAGGTTTAAGGAGATTTAAATGAGCATCTACAGAGAGTACGACATTAGAGGCATTTACGAAAAAGAGTTAAATGAGCAAAGTGTAACTCGGATAGGTTTTGTTTTAGCTTCTAAAATCAAAGGCAAATATGTAGCTGTTGGATATGATGCAAGAAGTCATTCACCTATTCTTTTTGAATATTTAGTAGCTGGTTTAAATGCTGG
>JAKISX010000045.1 GCA_021648405.1 Sulfurimonas sp.
AACGCATTAAAAGTTGTTGATTTACCTACATTTGGAAGTCCTACAAGACCGATACTTAAACCCATGGTTGACCTTTTAGTTATGTTTTTTAAAGTAAAATAGTATCTAAAAGTTGCTTTGAGTTTTTATAAATAAAGTATTTAAAAGCAATTTATCTATTAAATTATTAATCTAAGTGATGGATTGTACATTTAAGTGGTTCTCCAAGATAAAATCCCTGAGTACTATCTATGTTAAGTTCTTTAACTTTTATAAGTATTTCCTCATTGTGAACAAATTCGGCTACAGTAAGGATGTTTAGTTTTTTTGCAAAATCTACAATTGTTTGGACAACAATTTGGGCATTTGAATCTGTATCAAGATTTTTTATTAGTGAGGCATCTATTTTAATATAATCAACATTTAGCTGAATAAGATGCTCAAAATTAGAATATCCAGAGCCAAAATCATCAATCGCTATTTTACAACCTAACTCTTTCATCTCATTTATAAAATATGATACATTTTTATAGCTATCAATACCTTCTGATTCTAAAATTTCAAAAATTATTTTTTCTGCAACATTATATTTTTTTAGTTTTTGTTTGATATATTCTACAATACTAGGATTTACAATATCTTCAGTTGATAAATTGATTGAAAAATAATGATTAATATGTTCAAAATGCGAGCAACTCTTTTCAATCATTATTTCTGTTAGCTTATCATACAGCCTACTTTTTTTAGCAATGGGCAAAAATTTGTATGGGCTAATAACATCGTCATTATCATCAATCAAACGCATTAGGCACTCATAACTAGTTATTTCGCCTGATTTATTATTGAAAATAGGTTGAAAATATGGAATAATCTTATCTTGGTTTATTGCTTTTTTAAGTTTATTAACCCAATCCATATTTTCTTTGTATTGTTCTTCTATATTTAGCTTTTCATCATAAATGAAAAAAGATTTTTGCTGTTTTTTTGCTGATTTTAAAGCAATATCAGCTTTTTGTAAGGCTTTTTGTATCTGATGTGTACCGCCAACACTAACTATAACTCCAAGTTCATTGTTTTCATGATAAAAAATCATTTTTTCTATATAATAAACTAATTTTTTAGCAATTTTTATAAAATAATCAAAGGAGGGCTTTTCTATAAAAAATAGAGCAAATTCATCACCAGACAAACGATATAATTTAATATTTTTATCAGCACTAAACATATTTTTTAGCCTATCTGAGATTTTTTTCAAAACATTATCTCCTATTTCATGCCCAAAAAAATCATTTATCTCTTTAAAGTCATCTATATTAATAATTAACAACGCTCCATTATCAGCACTCTCAATATCGTTAAATAAGCTAAGTCTATTAGGCATATCTGTTAAGGTGTCTGCATAGAGTTGTTTTCGAAGCTCCATCGTTTTTTCATTAACTTTTTTTTCAAGAAGGTTATTAATATTTTGCTGTTTTTTTGAGTATTGAAAATTTTTTTCTTGCATATTATTTAGAGCATTTGAGATTAATCCAATTTCATTATTTTTTAGTATAAATGGAAATTTTATCTTTTGATTTGGAGAATAATTTTTTAGTAATCTTGCAATTTTTCGAAGTGGGGAAAGAAGTTTTTTTACATATAAACTAAATAATATAAATATAACACTAAGAACAAAAAGCAAAATAAACATCACTTTTGTGTATTTTTCCATCAACTCTCTATATCCTTTATCGGAATAAACGAGAATTAATTGACCTATGTTTATTTTAGAATTTGGTTTGTAGATATCTTTTTTTATTATAAACGCATCTTTAATGCCGTTTTTATACTCGTTAGATTTTACTTCATTAATTATTTCGCCATTTTTCAAAACTTTTATAGATAGTATGTTCGGGTTTTTTATAAGTTGATGAGCAATTTGATTAATTTTGTTTTGCATATCTAGATAGACATTTAGTGCTATTAGTGGTTTTATAGTTTTTGCAATAAGATTAGCTTTTTCAATTTCAACATTAAGAAAAGCTTTTTTATTAATATTTTCAAATACGCTAAAAATTACTAAAATAATAAATAGCGATACTGCTGCAATTGAGACTACTATTTTAGTAGAAAGAGAGTTGAAGTTTTTTTTCATTTAAAAAAGCCTACATTTTTTTATAATTAAACTATCCAATATAGCTAGACATATTCTAACATATTTAGTCGATAAAATTGACCATTTGTAATAGAGAATCTATAAAATCTATTTTTTCGTTGTCTAAATTCTCTTTATTTAGATAAAGAACAGTTGTTTTTTCTAACATTAAAGAGAACAGTAATCCATTTTTTAAATTATTTATATCATATGAAAATGTTATAATTCCCTTTTTCTTTGCAATATTTGCAACTTTTTGTATATTTTCATTTGAATTTAATGCATATATAACAGTTGTATTCATGTCATATGACAGGTTAGAAAATTTTATTAAATTGACTTTATAATTATATTTATCAAAATTTTCTTTAAAATTTATTTTCATATATTTAGCTATCTCTTGCGCTGTAAAATAATCTTCTTCTTCATAAGCAATAGTATAGATTATTTTGCCATCTACTAGCTTCTCATTAAGTTTTTTATCAAGCAATACAATTTTAGGAAAAATAGAAGCTTGAGCTTTTAATAAGAGTTGATCATAGTTATGACTATGTACTAAAGTAGCAAAAATCAAAAAGAAGAAGATTAATTTTTTAATTTAAAACTCCTTCTTAAATGCTATATAAAAGCTTCTGCGTTCTTGTTCATAGTCTTGCACATAAGTATTTGGCGGAGATGGAAATGTAACCTTTGTATCAAACATATTTTTTATACTAAGTGATAAAGTGTAGTTATATTTCTGATTTTTGTACTGAAGTGAACTATCTATAGTTAAATAATCTTTCACTTTTTCACGCGTATCTCCAGATACTCTATCTTTTGAGCCAACATATTTAGCAACACCATTAAGAGATAAAGAGGTATTTAAGTTGTATATATAATACCCTTTTAATAGATGATTTGCAATATTTGGCAGTGATTTATTTTTATTTTCATCAGCTATATATGATTTGCCTGTCGTGTATGAATAGTTAAAATATAGTTGATCTGCAGATGAGATATACCCTTTGTATTCAAACTCAAAACCATATATATCAGTATCTACAACATTTCTATATTTAGGATCAGCAGATGAGTTATATATTTGGTCTTTGTTGAGCAAATAAAAGATATTTGATTGTAAATAAGAGTCACTAGAGATTTTTTTAATATAGGCAAATTCAATAGTATCTACTTTTTCTGGGTTTAAAGATGTAGTACCAACTCTAGCAAGATTATTCATCGTGAACATCTCTTGCCATGAAGAGTTTCTATGGGAGCGACTATATATTGCTTTGAAAATATTTTGAGCATCTACTTGATAAACCATTGACATTTTAGGTTCAAATCCAGCATCTTTATATGAAGTTTGCTCATAATTAAAGCCATAAATAAAACTAACAGTACGGCTTAGTTGAAACTCGTCTTGTAGTGAAAAAATATAAGTGTAACGCTTTGCATCTTTGTTGAAAAATGCAAGAGTATCAGTATAATCAACTAAGGCAACATCGCCTGTTAGTCTATTGGAGAGTTTTGATGACATATCTATAGTTTGCTCTTTTATAAAGCGATAACCAGCAGTTATTGTATGTTGAGCAATGCCACTATATTTAAGATAAGATGATTGGTATATAGTTCTTTGTGCAGCAAAGTGTTCCCCATATCCTCCATCTTGAAAGATAACACCACTAATATTTAAATCATTAGGGATTAATTTAGATTTAGAGTTAAAAGCATCATATTTTATGCCTGCTTTTATATCAATTTTAAAATTATTTATCTTTTTATTGTATCCTAGTTCAAGATATTGACTTGGTAGTTTCATTCTGTCACTATCTTGTGGCAGAGCAAGGTTAATTCCATAGGCACTTCCTTGTGTATGCTCAAGGGTTCGTGCTTTAAGAAAAAAATCTTTATATGTTAGGTTGAGTCCAATTGAGTATTCTTTTAGCCATAATGGAGCATCTCCTGATTTAGAAAGTGATATGTTGTTAGCACCAAATACCCCTTGAGAAAGTCCATCTGGACCAGCAGGTAGTTTTTTATCATCTTTTTGATAGTAAAAATCTATAAAAATCTTAAGGTTATCTGTTTTATATGTTTTTATAAATCCACCCATTTTGTAATTATATGAGCCATACTTAAAAACAATCTTGTCATTTGACTCAAACCCTTTAAAATCTTCAGCATAAGTAATAACATTAATAGATCCAGCATAGGCATTAATCCCATCAACCTTGCTTCCAGGACCCCTAACTACCTCAACTCTTTTTATCATCTCAACAGGAAAAGAGAGGTATTCAGAATAAGCATCAAAAAATACATTATTAACAAGTATCCCATCTATAAAAAGTTTTGATTGACCAGATGCAAGAGGGTTTGAGCCTCTAAATATAGGGGTTTGGGTATTTGCATTATCTGTAGCCATATCAACACCAGGGACTAAAGTTAATGCTTCTTTTAGATTTAAAATACCTAGTTTTTCTAACTCTTTTCCTTCAAATACAGAGATGATATATGGTTGATAATGCTCATTTTGTTTTGTAGTTGTTGCCACCTCGTTAAAATGCTCCATCTCATTAGATATAGAGGTTAATAAATTTTCTGTCTGCGCATTTAAAACTACACAGATTAAAGAAGAAAATAATAAAGTAGTATTAAATAATTTATTTAACATATTTATTATCCATATTTATTATTAATTCTGGATTGTCAATTCCTAATTGCTCAGTATATAGTATGCATGGATAACGCAAACCAAGATATTTATGCTGTTGTTCATCTGTTAATGTACAATAACTTATTTTATAAATTTTAAGTAATCTTATGAAATTTTTTTCCAATGCACCATAGGTGTATTCTATGCCTAGATTTGTCATTTTGTAATACATGAATTTTTTAACTTCTTGCATAATAATTTTTGTTGTTTTAATATTTCTATATTTTGCATCTATAAATATTCTTGACATCTCCCCAAGCTTATCTCTCTCAAATTTTTTATTATTAAATGTCATATCATTTTCTGTTGGATATCCAATTGGAGAATTGTGTATAAATCGAACTGTTGCACAAACTTCACCACCCTCATCTAAGGCAACAAAATGCACAGCATATGGATCATATTTATCGTGCTCTTTTTCATCTGTTAAAGGATGCATCTGTAGATACTTTGGAAACATCTCCACAAAAATTTTATATCGAAATGCAAATACTTTTTCTAACATATCAGAACTTGTAACCTCTAAAAATGTAAAATTCATATGGTCCCTTTTTTAATTGCTATATATATTATTATGACAAGATATTTTGATTTGAGGTGTAAAAAGTATTAAAAAGTTCAATAATATCTATTAAGTGTAACTTTACTTAACTTATTAAAGTATAAATTTTATAATTATATAATAGTGTTAAAATAAAACCAATATACACTTAGATATTATAACCTATATTGTTTGTAAAAAGTTAGTCATAAATCTAACCCCAGCTCCAGTTCCACCATATACATTACAATCCCAAGCAGATTCGGTATAAGCTGAACCAGCTATATCAAAATGCAACCATCTATCTTTGTTTTTTTCTTTTATAAAGTTATCTAAAAATAAGCCTGCTGTAATTGCTCCGCCATATGGTTTTGAAGATATATTTGAGATATCTGCTATCTCACTTTTAAGAAGTTTTTTAAGATGTTTGTTAAATGGTAACGATGCGGTTAATTCACCAGAATTTAATGCACTTTTTGAAATCAGATGTTTCAAATTGCTAGAATGCCCCATCACTCCAGTTGTGTATTGACCAAGAGCTACCATACATGCACCAGTTAAAGTTGCAAAATCAAAAATATAATCAGCCTTTATATTATCTTGAGCATATGTTAAAACATCAGCTAAAACTAAACGACCCTCAGCATCAGTATTTCTAATCTCAATTGTTTTACCACTTCTTGATACTAAAACATCATCAGGTTTATAAGCATCCCCACCAATCATATTTTCAACCGCACCAACAAAGGCATGAACCTCTATGTCTAGTTTTAATTCACTAATAGCTTTCATAATTCCAAGAACTGCACATCCACCAGCTTTATCCATCTTCATAGTAACCATAGAAGTAGAAGGTTTTAGGCTCAATCCACCACTATCATAAGTTAAGCCTTTACCTACCAAAGTTATAACTTTTTTTGGATTAGCACTTTTGTATGTTAGATGAATTAATTTACTATCGTGAATAGATGCTCGTCCAACTGACAACATAGCATTCATTTTTTCTTTTTTTAACTCTTTTTCACCAAGTATTTTACATTTAAGATTATTTTCTTTTGCTAATTTTTTTGCTAGTTTAGCAAATGATGGTGGGTTTAAATCATGTGGAATAGTATTTACAATATCGCGTGTAAAGCATGTAGCTTCAGCAACTATCATAGCTTCTGAAAAGGCTTGTGCAAATTCACTTACATTACCACATATTAAATAAATATTTTGTAGCTTACTTTTTTTAGTATCAGATTTGTAGTTATTAAATTCATATCCGCCAAGAACTATACCTTCAATCACAGCTTTAATGTTTTTTTTGTTTATATTAAAAGATGCAGATTCATAATTTGAAGATTTGAGTTTTTTAATAGCTACACTTACAACGCTTCTTATGTTATCGCTATCATTATTTTCTATCCCACATGCTAATACTTTTTTCTCATGTAAAAAACATACGCTATCTTGGCTTGCATCAAATCCAGCTAACTTAAGTAAATCTTTATTTTTATGTTTTTTTAAAAGTATTTCATCTAAAAACTCAACTTTTATATCGCTTTTTATATTGTGTGTTAATTTAATTTTCAAAATTTTCCTTAGTCAAAATGTAATAAATCTTTAGCTTGTATCATATCTTTATCGCCACGACCCGAGATGTTTACAATAATTAGTTTATCTTTTATATTTGGTATTTTTTTTAAATACGCAATAGCATGTGAAGATTCAAATGCAGGAATAATTCCCTCTTTGCGAGATAGCCATACAAAAGCATCTAGTGCTTGGGCATCGGTTATATAATCATAACTTATGCTTTTATTGTCTTTATGAAAAGCGTGTTCAGGACCAATGCCAGGGTAGTCTAACCCAGCGCTTATTGAATGTGCTTCTAAAATTTGCCCATCTTCATCTTGAAGCAAATAGCTCATTTGACCATGCAATACACCAGGACGTCCTTTATCTAGCGAACAACCATGTTTATCTGTATCAACACCAAGCCCACCAGCTTCAATACCAATACACTCAACCCCATCATCTTCTAAAAAATGTTGAAACATTCCAATAGCATTACTGCCACCACCAATGCAAGCAATAATATGATCTGGAAGTCTATTTTCTTTTTCTAATATTTGCTCTCTAGCTTCCCAGCCTATGATAGCTTGAAAATCTCTAACCATCATAGGATATGGGTGTGGACCTGCAACTGTGCCTATTATGTAAAAAGTATCACGAGCGTTTGTAACCCAATGCCTAATTGCATCATTCATAGCATCTTTTAGTGTGCGCGAACCACTCTCTACAGAGTTTACTTTTGCTCCAAGAAGCTTCATGCGAAAAACATTTAACTCTTGACGCTCAACATCTTTAGCACCCATAAAAACTTCACACTCTAAGCCGAGTAGGGCGCATATTGTTGCAGTTGCAACACCGTGTTGTCCAGCGCCAGTTTCAGCTATAATTTTTTTATATCCAAGTCTTTTAGCCATAAGTCCTTGAGCTATAACATTATTTACTTTATGGGCACCAGTATGATTTAAATCTTCTCTTTTAAAGTAAATTTTTGCACCAAGTTCATCTGATATATTTTGTGCAAAATAAAGTGGACTAGGGCGACCAACATAATCTTTGAGATAATAATCCACCTCTGCCCAAAAATCTTTACAAAAACGGATACTATCATATTCATCTTTTAGTTTTAAAAGTGATGGCATAAGTGTTTCAGGGACATATCTTCCACCATGAATATCAAAATGTCCATTTTCATCAGGATCAAATTTTGAAGCTGTTGGTATATACATTAATTAACCTCTACTAGACTATATACATCAGTTTTTTCTTTCAAGTTTTTTATCCCATCTAAAAATGTAAGACCAATTATGAAACAAGCTTCTACACACTGAGCACCAGCTTGATTAATAAGGCTAGCAGCAGCATTTGCGGTACCACCTGTAGCGATTAAGTCATCAATCATTAAAACTCTAGGATTTTGTACTCCACTAAAAGCATCAATATGAACTTCAACCTCATCAACTCCATACTCTAAGGTATATTTTTCACTTATAGTTGTATATGGAAGTTTTCCATGCTTTCTAATTGGCACAAATCCAATACTTAACATTTGCGCTAAAGCTGCACCAAAGATAAATCCACGAGCATCAATGCCAGCTATATAATCTAAGTTATACTCTTTATATCTTTGATAAAGATGGTTCATTAAAACGCCATAAGCTTCCTTATCGTTTAGAAGTGTAGTGATATCTTTAAAAACTATTCCAGCTTTTGGAAAATCTTTTATATCTCTGATTGAATTTTCTATTATTTTTCTTTCTGCGTTACTTAATTCCATATTTATCCTTTAGAGCAGAGCATCTATTCTATTTTCTAGAGCTTTAATTTTACCATTTAAACGATCTGTTTCTTGTCTATGCTTAGAGTTTCTAGATTTTAAAACTTTTAACTCATTTCTTAATTTTGTAAGCTCTTCGCTTAATATATCAACATTTCCTAGTGCTCGTTGGAGTTGAATCTGATATTTACGAATCAATATTTCTGCTTCTTGAAGAGTTAATTTCATCAAGTCATTACTTCTTTGCTCTTTGTTAGTTATACTTTTAAAGTAGTACATTTTTACAGATAAAAATATTGAAAGTATCGATAATATTGTTAAAAGTGACCATTCCCAAAACATAATAACTTTCCTTTAATTTATTTTATAAATTTAAGGGAACCTTTCCCCTATTATTTGTACGCTATCAGGAATAATCCCGCTACCTGCGTTAACACTAGGTTTCATTCGGCATGAAGCCTAAGATGCTACAGTTGATTCATATAAGAGTATAAAATTTATATATTCTGTCATTCTCAAACTTGCACCACAAGGGTAAATAATCTGGGAATCTAGTGTTTTTTAATTTCTATCTTTGCTATTCTACCACAATGTCGTCCACCATCAAAGCTACTAGCAACCCAAGCGTCTATTATTGATTCACTAACGCCTTTGCCAACTACGCGCTCACCAAAACATAGTACATTTGCATCATTATGCTCACGAGCTACAGTTGCAGTATATGCATCGTGACATAAAGCTGCTCTTATTCCAGCATGTCTGTTAGCTGTCATACTCATACCAATTCCAGAACCACAAATTAAAATTCCTTGCGAAGATGGGTCTTCTAAAACTGACAAACTAAGTTTGTGAGCAAAATCAGGATAATCAACCCTATCTGTTGTAAATGCTCCAAGATCAATAACTTCATGCCCTTTTTGTTTTAAAAGTTTCACTGTATAATCTTTTAACTCTATTCCTGCATGATCTGTTGCTATATAAAATTTCATCTTATTATCCCCTTATGATAAAAGTAGTTGTAGTATGGTTTGAACTGGCAATATGAGTAAATAATCTTTTAGAGGTGACATTAATATTATTATAACTATAATTATTCCATATTTTTCATTTTTATAAAAAAATTCAGCTACAGAGTGCACTTTATATTTTAACGATAGATGCATTAAAAAGTGCGCACCATCAAATTGTGGTATTGGAAGTAAGTTAAATACCGCTAATACTATGTTAATAATAAGTAGTTGATAAATAAAAAGATATAAAAAGATATAAGCCATACTATCAGCTGAAGCTGGTTGAGTCATTGATAATAGAACAATAGAAGCTATAACTCCTAAAGTTAAATTGTATACAATTCCTGCTAAATCAACTTGCATAGCACCATTGTAACCAGCATTTTTAATAACAGTAGCTGTATTGATTGGCACTGGTTTTGCCCAACCAAATAAAATCCCACTCTCGCCACCTAAAAGCATTGGTAGAAAATACATTGTAGCAGGCACTATAATAGTTCCAACTAGGTCAATGTGAATAATCGGATTTATTGATAATCTACCCGCATTTTTAGCGGTATTGTCTCCAAATTTATATGCTACCCAACCATGCATAATTTCATGGCCAACAATAGCTACAATTAAAGCTAAAACAGCTGTAAGGATTTTTAATATATCAATAGATTCCATAATCGTCTTTGTCTTGGATTAGTCTTTCAGATATGGCTTTGTTAAGATGCTCAGGAGCTTCTAAATCTGTTGGAGTTTTTCCAACTCTATCCCATCTTATCTCCCAGCCCTCACCAATTGAAAAATATACAAACCATGGAGTTCCCTCAATGTTTTCATAAGGTACAGTACCCCAAAACCTACTATCATTTGAGTGATCACGATTATCACCCATCATAAAGTATTCACCCTCTGGTACTTTTATCGGTGATAGGTTAAATAGTGGCTCTAAATTTGGATTTCCTCTATTTATTATTTTTTCATCATGATGAATTCCTGGATGTTTTTTCATGTATGGATTTTTTACCCAAAGTTTATTTGATAAAACAGCTATCTCAAAATCAGCATAATTTTCTTTTATCCATTCATCACCCTCGTTAAAATGGATAAACAGATCTTTATTTAATATAAACAACTCATCACCGGGAAGTGCTACACATCTTTTTACATAGTGTAGTTTAATATTATGTGGATATCTAAAAATTACAATATCCCCACGCTTGGGTGTATCTCCATCAATAAGTTTTAAATCATCGCTCCAAGGCATAATAGATTGCTCTAAAAAAGGAAGATGAGGCATAGGGATACCATAAGCAAATTTTTTAGCAAAAAGATGGTCACCTATTAAGAGTGAATCTTTCATGCTCCCAGACGGAATCCTAAACGCTTGTGCGATAAAAAAGATTATAAAGAGAACAATTATTATTGTTCCTGTCCAAGAGTTTGAAAATTTATATGTTTTTCTTATTAGTTCTTTCACTATTTTTTTTCCTGAGCGTTTATTTTTGCGGCTTTTAAAGTGTTGCTTAGAAGCATCGCTATTGTCATTGGACCAACTCCACCAGGACTCGGCGTGATGTATGAACATTTTTTACTTACATTAAGAAAGTCAACATCACCAACTAGTTTTCCCTCTTTAGTTCTGCTAACACCAATATCAATAATTACAGTATCTGGCTTAATCATATCCTCTGTAATAAGGTTTATAATACCAACGCCGACTAAAACTATATCTGCATTTAATGTATGTTTTTTTAAATCATCTGTAAATATATGACATATTTCAACTGTAGCATTTGCATTTAAAAGAAGTGATGCCATAGGTTTTCCAACAATATTTGATGCACCAACAACTACACAGTTTTTACCTTTTACATCAATGTTATATTCACTTAAAAGCTTCATTACTCCTAGTGGTGTACAAGGAACAAATCCATCTAGTCCAGCTGTAAGACAACCTATATTAAAGGGATGAAAACCATCTACATCTTTTTTTGGAGAGACAAGGTCAAGTAGTTTTCTTTCATCAATTTGTTTTGGGAGTGGTAGTTGAATAAGGATTCCATCAATGGTTGAATCTTTATTCATATTTTTAATAATTTTTTCTATTGCTTTTTGAGAAATATTTTCGGGCATGTCGTGTGTTATAGAGTAGATTCCAACCCTATCACACGCTTTTTTTTTCATATTTACATAAGCAGCGCTTGCTGGGTCTTGTCCTACAAGAATTACTGCTAAACCAGGTGTACAACCACATTTTTTTTTTAACATTTTAACATCGGCTGTAACTTGTACCTCTATTTTTTTACAAAGTGCTCTACCATCAAGAAGCTGCATTTAAATCCTATAAATAATATTTTAGGTATTATATCGCTTTTAATATTAATAGGAAATTTTATGAAATTTATCATATTGTTGTTTTTACCATTTTTTATTTATGCAAAAACTTCATTTATAACACAGATGGAATATTCGTCACAACTATACAAAAATCCAAGAGGTATTGGTTGTAATAAATGTCATGGAGAAGATGGTAAAGGTAAGTTGATTGCTAAGTATTTACACAAGCAAATGAATAAAGAATTTAATGGACCACCAATAAATTCAATAAATTATGATGATTTTGAAAAGGCACTAAATATTTCAAAAAGAGGGATGCCTAGATACTACCTAACTCAATCAGAGATAAAAGCACTTTTTTTTTACCTCCAAGAGATAAAACTCAATGACAATAAGTAATTTTTCAAGTGCATTGATGCTTTAGTGTCATAATGTTAAATCTTGAAGATGAAGTTAATACCTTTATTTAGGAATACTTGGTATGCTTACAGACATGAAACTCCCATACGCTACGGTAAGTTAAGTTATTTTTTAATTACATCTAAAAGCATAGGTATTAAAGCAGTCTTATTTGTATATTAACATGAGCTTAAAAAAGCAAAAAAAATAGTTAAACTATTTGAAAACCAATGCGAATTGGGTATAGCAGGTTTTATAGATGAACCAATTTATAAAGGTAAATTAGCATTATTGGAGATAATAGATGATACAAAAAATTAAAAAATACTCAACAACAAACACATTAGTAATATTTGGAATTATTTTAGGGGTGCTTTTTGGTAGTTTTTTACCAGAGTTAGCTTTAAAACAGCAAGTTATAGGTCAAATGTTTATAAGCTTTTTAAAAATGTTAGTAGTACCGTTAGTGTTTTCTAGTATCTATATAGCTATCATGGGGCTAGGGAGTTTAAATGATTTAAAAACTATTGGTTTAAGAACTATTGGTTTATATCTTTTAACAACTGCCTTGGCTGTATTTTTAGCTATAGTTGTTATGAATATGGTTCCAATTGGTGAGCCTGTATCTTCTGAGGGATTACAATTCGCAAAAGCTTCAGAGATAGCACCGTTTTCGTTTCAAGCAATGATACTTAGTTTTATCCCTACAAATATATTTAACTCTTTGAGCGAGGGCTCTATGATGCAAATTATTGTATTTGCTATTTTATTTGCGATTGCATCTATGCATATACAAAAAGATAATCAAAAATTGATGTTGAATTTTTTTACAGGCGTTACAAATGCTATGTTAATTATGGCTGAATGGATTATTAAACTAACACCTATTGGTGTTTTTAGCCTTATATCTTATGTTATTGCCGATCAAGGTATTGATGTAGTTCTTGGGTTATGGAAGTATGTTTTAATGGTAATTATAGTTCTTTTACTGCATGCTCTTATCACGCTTCCAACAGTTTTAGCTATTTTTGGTCGAGTAAATCCTTTTAAATATTTAAGCGCTATTAGAGAAGCCCCAATTATGGCTTTTTCTACTGCATCAAGTGCGGCAACTTTACCAGTATCTATGCGAATAGCTGAAGATGTGGGCGGAGTTAGTAAGAAGCATGCATCATTTGTATTACCGCTAGGTGCTACGGTTTCCATGGATGGAACAGCTGCATATCTTACAATAGCAGTATTATATATATCGCATTTAGCTGGTGTAGATTTGAGCTTTATGGATCAAATACTTTTAGGTATTACAGTTGTAGCACTTAGTGTTGGTGTAGCAGCTCTTCCTAGTGCATCTCTTGTTATGATGGTGGTTATTTTAAACCAAATAGGACTCCCTGTTGAGTATATTGCAATAATAGTAGCGGTAGATAGAATTTTAGATATGGCTAGAACCGCTTTAAATGTAACCTCTGATTTAGTTGTTGTAAAGATTGTAGATCAAATGCAAAAGGGTAAAGTATAAGTAACTAATTTCAGAGGTGCCCTTAAATAGTGGCGGGCTTAGAAAATTTAAAATCTATTTTTAAAAAAAGGTTGCAATAATGAAAAAATTAAATGAACTAACACTAAAACAAAGAGAAGAACTTTTTAGACAACTTCGTATTTCTATCACCCATCACTCTAATGCGATGGAAGGAACAACTCTTTCCTTTGGTGAAACAAAAGAGTTACTTGAACATGGAAATACTGCGGGAGATAAACCACTACATGAACAACTTGTTATCTTAGGCTTTGCAAAAGCTTATGATGTTATAGTTCGTGAGGCTACAAATAAAGAAAATATTATAGACAGTAGTTTTATAAAAGACATACATGCTATTATGTTTGAAGATGCTTTAAAAGTTTCTCCACAGTTTGTGTCTAAACCTATTGGAGTATATAGGCTAGATGAGCGATATATAAAAGGTGCAGATATAAAACTATCAGCACCTAATAAAATTTCAAATGATTTAGAAAATCTACTTTATAGATTTAATAGTAATAATATGAGTTTAGAAGATATTGCAGAGTTTCATATTTTATTTGAAAGAGTACATCCATTTGCCGATGGCAATGGAAGAGTAGGAAGACTAATAATGGCATTTCAAGCTATACAAAATAATATCGTTCCACCTCTTATTGAAAATGAACATAGAAGTGAATACTTAAAAGCTATTAATGATAAAAATGAACTTTTTAAGTTTATAGATGAGAGCATTCAGAACAGCATGGACTTACTAGACTAAAAAGTACAACAAAACACAGAGACTGTGAATTTAGGGGACCGTTCAAAAATCTGTGTCAATCGGGTAAAATAACAATTACTCAATGAAACACAGGTGAAGATAGAAATAGATGTAGAGCAATTTTCTCGTGATATGAAAGCCAGTAAAATTATCTTTTTCATAATAGCTATTTGAGCTAAACTTTTACATTTTCCTCTTGCCAAAAGTTTATCATAATGATATTTCATCTCTTCATTTCTAACAACTGCTGTCATTACGGGCATAAATAAATACTACATCTTCTATTTCTTTTTTATAAGTCTTTTTTAGCTTTGAATATAAGTTTTTTAATGCTGTTGGTGTGTTACTAATTTCAATATCTATTCCGATATAATTGTTCATGAGAACCTCCATTAAGTGAAGAGTTCCGTAGCACAGACTAAACTATACTTTTACTTGTAAATTCAGTCTGGCTTACTACCGACTCTGTTTCCACTCAAGCTATTGGCTTAGTTTTTCAACTTCTCTACAGACTCATTTTACTTTATTTACAAAACGGTTTCATAATTTGAACCTCAAAATACACAACCGTACTCTTATGATATAATTGTACTATTCTTAAGCGGTTTTGTATGATACAAATAGTTTACCCTAGCGGGAAATCTATTTCTCAAGATAAACGTTATATAGTCACAAAAATACTCCTCAATAAAATAGCTTCTCATATAATTATGGTATAATTCAAGTATGAATTTTGAATATGATAAAACAAAAAGTAGTATGAATAAGTCTAAGCATAATATTGATTTTGAGGAAGCTCAAAAGTTATGGGAAGACCCGTACTCTTTTGAATTACCATCTTCACAAAATGCAGATGAAGAAAGATTTTTAGTTTTAGGTCAAATTGACTCAAAAAACTATACAGCGATAATCACTTACAGAGATATTAATATTAGAATTATATCAGTAAGAAGATCAAGAGAAAAGGAGACTAAACTTTATGAAAGCATCAGAGCTAGATAAAAAATTTGATGATAATCAAGATGATATTCTAGAGTATTTTGACACATCAAAAATTAAAATGATAAATGAGGAACCAAAAAGGGTAAATATTGATTTCCCAGTTTGGATGGTGCAGTCTTTAGATAAAGAAGCAAAACATGTTGGAGTAAGTCGTCAAGCTGTTATTAAGATGTGGTTAGCTGAAAAACTTCAAAGCTTAAACACTACTGCCACAGCTACATAACAAGTTCTAGAGACTGTGAAAAAATACAGTCTCACTCCCTCAATAATCTCTAAAAAGTATCAATTACCAAGGATATTTCTTCGAAAATTGTACCATAAAAATATATTGTAAAAACTTTAGCATATAGAGTCTAA
>JAKISX010000046.1 GCA_021648405.1 Sulfurimonas sp.
AATAAAGTTTTTGTTAAAGAATATTTAGTTTTTGCGCATGATTATTGGCAACATTTTCGCTATATGCTTTATTTATAGCTAACCCAATAACTATAAAGGAAAAAGCTAAAACAAGTACGGCGATTAAGGCAAGTTTCTTTTTAATAGTCATGACTAAGCCTTTTTAGCATGAAATGTTGAAGTTAAATTTAAGTCATCAAGAAGTTTTAAAAGTTGAGAATTTCCTATTTTCATTTGAATATTTATATTGTCTTTTAAAACTAGTTTATTCAGATAACCAATTACTGATGATGTTATAGAAAGTGAATCTACTATGTTGATAATGATAGACTGGTGCTCAGTTATAGTTTCATCTATAGTTTTTTTGATTTCTTGAAAATCATTAACGCTTTTTATATTACCGTTTATTATAATATTGTTTGAGGATATAGTTATTTCCATGATAATAAGCCTTTTTTGTTATTTAAGAGTTATTTTATAATAATAATATTAAAGTTAACTAAATTAGATAATGTTATTTAACTAATCACTCATTTTCTTCTAAAGCTTTTATTTTTTTCTTCTTTTGTTCTTTTTTTTCATCTTTTAAAAATTTGTAAAGTGCAGAATATTCGCTTCTTGTTATAAATCTAGATTTACCTGTTGGAAGATTATTTAATTCTATTTCAGCAAAAGATAACCTTTTAAGATCTGATACCTCGGCTCCAAAGTGAGCAAAAAACCGCCTTAATTCACGATTTTTACCCTCGCTGATAGCTACTTTAAGTATTGAGTAATTAACTGCATTTTTTTGAATCTGATAACCAATGAATGGTTTAAATTCCATCCGTGTAACTTTTGAATGTGAGTGTCCGCCCGCACTAGCATCATCTAAAATCATCCCTTTAAGCATAGCATCTTCCATATCTGGAGTTATCTCACCTTTGATTTTAATTTTATATATGCGTTGTAAATCAGATTCCATCAGAGATGTTGCCACTTTAGAAGCATCCGTTAAAAGCAATACACCCTCAGATGCAAAGTCTAGTCGCCCAATAGGGATAAAATGTTTGTATTTTTTATCTAGTGTATCATAGATTGTTTTTCGTCCACGAGGGTCTGTTTTTGTTACTAGTTCGCCTTTTGGTTTGTTGTAAACAATAACTGTATACTTATCTCTAGGAGTTACTTGTTTACCACTAACATAAATTATGTCAGTCCCCTCTATAACCTGAGTTGCAGGGTTATCCTGTATCTCACCATTTATTCTTACATAACCATCTTGTATAACTTTATCAGCTTCTCGTCTAGAGTAACTTGAATGGTGTGCAATGTATTTGTTTAATCTCATTTTATGAAATGCCTTTTTCTATAAGCGTATGTATGTGTAGTACGCCTTTTATTTTATTTTTTTTATCTGTTACAACCAAAAGTTGAATTTTTTTCTCCTCTATCATCACAAGTGCTTCACTTGCAAGCATGTTAGAATCTTTACAAGTTTGTGGATTTTTTGTAGCATATTGAAAAACTTCATCTTCAAGTGAAAAATTATCTCTAAGTAGGGCGCGACGAATATCCCCATCACTTACAAGTGCTAAAAGTTTATTTTCTTCATCTGCTACTAAAACAGTACCTAAGCGACCCTCACTAATTTTTAGTATAGCATCTTTGACTTTTGTATTTTTAGAAACTATTGGTAAGTTTTTTGTACTCATCAAATCGCTAACTTTTACAAAAAGTTGTTTTCCTAGTGCTCCACCAGGGTGAAAAGAAGCAAAATCACTTTTTTTAAAACTTCTTGCCTTCATCAAGCAAATCGCCAATGCATCACCAAGAGCAAGTGTTAATGTTGTTGAACTTGTTGGTGCAATATTTAGAGGGCATGCTTCTTTTTCAACCACTACATCTATAACTAAATCGCTGTACTTTCCAAGAGTTGAGTTACTATCTCTAGTCATTCCAATAAGAGGGATATTAAAGCGTTTAATATGTGGTAAAATCTGACTAAGTTCTTCACTCTCGCCACTATAAGAGATAGCTATAACTACATCATCTTTGCCTATCATCCCTAAATCACCATGAAGTGCTTCAGTTGGATGAAGAAAAAAACTAGGAGTTCCAGTTGATGCAAAAGTCGCTGCCATTTTAGCACCGATGAGCCCAGATTTTCCAACACCAGTGATAACAAGCTTACCTTTACACGCAAGAATAATCTCAACAGCTTTGTCAAAAACATCAGTTATGTTTTTAGATGCTTGAAGCAAGGTTTGAGCCTCTATATTTAAAGTTTCTTGAGCTATTTGTTTGTAATTCATAATGATATTATATCGTCTTTATAATAAGATATAATTGCACTATGAAAAAAATTGTAATATTATTTAGTGGTGAGGGTTTTAACGCCCAAAATATTGTAAAAAAGTTGCACAATAAAGAGTGTGAAGTTGTTTGTGGGATAACAAATAAAAAAGATGCTAAAGGTTTAGATAAATTAAAAGAATTATTAGTCAAAACAGATATTTTAGAGCATATAAATTTTGAGTCAAGAGAGATTTTTGATGCAGAGCTTGTAAAATTAATTAAATCATATAAACCAGACTTAGTAGTCTTAAGTGGTTTTATGAGAATTTTATCTGATGTTTTTACATCAAATGTAAAAGCTATAAATCTTCACCCATCATTGTTGCCAAAATTTAAAGGTGCCAATGCGATAGAGAGAAGCTTTGAAAGTGAAGATGTTAAGTGTGGAGTTAGTGTCCATTATGTTAGCAATGAACTTGATGGTGGAGATATAATTTTACAAAAATCATTTATTCGGAGCGAGAGAGAGACTTTTGATAGTTTTACTGCGAAGATAAAAGAGATAGAGTTTGAGCTGATGCCTAAAGCTATTATTCATACTCTTAAGGAGTATGAATAATATAGGTTTTAGTTGATGTCTGGCTTAGGTGTTGAATCAGTAGAAACAGGAAGAATTGGCATTATTAAATCAGCTTTTCTACCATCTAAAGCTTTTAAAAACTCTTCAATTGATGCAACTTGTTTATCATCTATATCTTGTCCAAGTTGGATACGACCCATCTCTTTGATAGCATCTTTCAAGCTCCATATTTGTCCATTATGAAAATATGGTGCAGTTTGTGTAACATTACGCAGAGTTGGAACTTTTATCATCCCATTTTTATCCCCTTTAAAATCACCAACATCTTGATACTTGTAAGTTGCTGTGATATTAAATGCGCTCATCGAACCACCTAAAGCAATATCAGTATGACAAGTTGTACAACCAACATCTATAAATGTTTTAAGACCCTCTTTTTGAGTAATTGACATAGCATCTTTGTTGCCGTTTAAATAATCATCAAATACAGATGGAGTTACAAGGGTTCTCTCAAAAGTAGCAATAGTATCTGTAATTTTTTCAAAATTTATCTCTACATCGCTACCGTATGCTGTTTTAAACTCTTTTATATATCCTGGCATTGAAGTGATGGTTTTTACTACATGCTCTTTTGTTGCAGCCATTTCAGGAGCAGCTTGGATAGGGCCTTGAGCTTGTTTTTCTAAGTCAGGGTCACGACCATCCCAAAATTGAGAGTCAAAAAATACAGCATTATAGACAGTTGGAGAGTTTAGGTTATGAGGATTTACAGCCCATTTGTGACCAATCGCAGCGCTAATACCATCATCTCCACCTTCTGCTAGATTATGACAACTGTTACAACTGATAAATCCACTTTTTGATAACCTTGGATCAAAATACAATTTTTTCCCAAGTTCAACTTTTTCTTTAGTAATTTTATTATTAGGATTATCAATCAGCTTCATAAGCTCTGTAGTTGAATTAGGGATAGGCTTTAGTCCTGCTTTTTTAGCTTCATCAGTTAACGATGATGCGACTAGGGATGACGAGAGTATTGTAATTATTGCAAGTGTTTTCAATTTCATAATTAGTCCTTGTTTATGTTGGCGTAATTATAGTTGAATAATCTTAAAAGAAAATAATTATCCTCAAATAACTATTTTCTACTTACAATTTATACAAATACCTGAAAAAATAAAGTTTGTAGAAGTTACCTTAAATTCATTTGTGTCAAAAATATTATTATTAATAGTTTTTAAATCTATCATTATGTCTTGTATATTTAAGCATTTTGTGCATACTAGATGCGAGTGAGCCTCTTTTGTTAGTTCATATACTGATTTTTTATTAGGAATTTTTACCTCTTGTACTAAGATATTTTCTAGCATCAAATTTATATTTTTATATATTGTTGCTAAAGAGATGGAGTCAAATTTTTTAACCATCGATTTATATAAAGCCTCCACACTAATATGCCCTTTTGAATGAAGCTCATTTACAATAGCCAATCTTTGAGGTGTAACTTTTAGGTTATGTTCTCTTAAAATATTTGTATAATTAATCATCTTGTCATTATACAATAATTTTTATTGATTAAATTTTTAAATTAATTTATATTTATAAAGCTAAATATAGGTATTATTAAACATGAGGAAAAAATATGCAAAAAATATTTGATGAAGTATCAAGCTTAGATAAAAGATGTTATGAAGAGTTTGCTTTAAGTGAAGATATTTTGATGGAGCATGCAGCAAATGGGATGGCTTCATTTATAAAAAATAATTTTGCACTCGGCTTAAAGATCATCATCGTATGTGGAAATGGGAATAATGGGGCTGATGGATTAGCTCTTGGGCGTTTACTTTACGGAAGTTATGATGTGAAAATATATTATGTAAAAGAACCAAAATCCAAGATGGCTCTTTTACAACAAAAGAGAGTAAAAGCTTTAAAAATTCCAAAATGCCAAGAGCTTACAGACTGTGATGTTTTAGTTGATGCAATAGTAGGTACTGGATTTAGTGGTAAATTTAGTGAAGACATTAGTAAAATAATACAAGAAATGAACTCTTTAAAAGCATGCAAAATAGCATGTGATATCCCAAGCGGATATCAATTTTATGCAGATACAACTTTAACAATGGGAGCATTAAAAAAATCAATGTTTTTAGATATGCATAAAGACTTTGTTGGGAAGGTAAAAGTTTTAGATTTAGGGGTTACGCGTAGTGTTTATGAAAAAGAGACAAATTGGAATTTGTTAGACCTACAAGATTTAAATTTACCCTCAAGAGATAAAAAAGACTCTCACAAGGGGACTTATGGTCATTTAGCTTTAGCATGTGGAGAGAAGAGCGGAGCTAGTATTTTAAGTGCATTAGCAGCACTTAGGTTTGGCGCTGGGCTTGTAACGCTTGTGGGTTATGAAAGTGAAATTGTTCCACACTCAATAATGTATTCACACTATCTACCAAAAACCACAACTGCCATAGCATGTGGAATGGGTTTAGGAAATGAATTTAGTAAAGTAGAGATGGATAAATTTTTAGATAACAATTATCCGCTTGTGATAGATGCAGATATTTTCACAGATAAGCCCCACCGAGGTCATGTGCCAATACTTTTAGAGATTTTAAAAAGAAAAAATTTAGTCTTAACTCCACATGCTAAAGAGTTTGTAGCAGTTTTAAAACAAACAAATTTAGCAGATATAGATGTAGTAGAACTTCAAGCAAATAGATTTAAATATGTAGAGCTTTTTTCTCAAAAATTCCCAAATGCTACATTGCTCTTAAAAGGGGCAAATGTCATAATAGCAAAAGATAAAGAATTTTTTATAAATCCACATGGCACGGCAGTTTTAGCAAAAGGTGGGAGTGGAGATGTTTTAAGTGGATTAATAGGCGCACTTTTAGCTCAAGGATACAGTTCATTAGAAGCTACAAAAACAGCATCTTTAGCACATGCAAAATTGGCTTTAAGTTATAAAGGTGCTAACTTTTCACTCACTCCTGATGATTTAATAGCTGAAATTTACAATCTGTAAGTTTTGTTATGCTATAAATTTAAAACAATAAATCTTCGTTATTCTGGACTTGATTCAGAAGCTAGTTAAAAGTAATAACAATTAGACTCTCAGTCAAGCTGAGAGTGACGATATAAGGAAAATTAATTATGGATAATATATTAAAAATCGGAAAATATGAACTTGGATCTCGTCTAATTGTTGGAAGTGGAAAATATAAAGATTTTCAAACTACAAAAGAAGCTACTCTCGCAAGTGGTAGTGAACTTATCACTGTTGCAGTTCGTCGCTTAAATATAACAGATCCAGATAAAGAAAATCTTCGTGATACTTTTGCTGGGACAAATGTAAAGTTTTTACCAAACTCTGCTGGATGTGTAACAGCGCAAGAAGCTATAACAACTTTTCGCTTAACTAGAGAAGCTACTGGGATTGACTTAATCAAATTAGAAGTTATAGGCGATACTAAAAAAACACTTTATCCTGATGTTATAGAAACAATCGAGGCCTGTAAAGTGTTAGCAAAAGAAGGTTTTACTATTATGGCATATACCTCTGATGACCCAATAATGGCTAAACGCTTAGAAGATGCAGGGGCACATGCTATTATGCCTTTAGCAGCACCTATTGGAAGTGGTCTTGGTATTCAAAACCCATACAATATTGCTTTTATTAAAGATGCTGTAAATGTTCCTGTAATCGTAGATGCTGGGTTAGGTTGCGCTAGTGATACGGCATATGCAATGGAATTAGGCTCTGATGGAGTTTTAACAAACACAGCAATAGCTCAAGCTAAGAACCCTATGATTATGGCAGAGGCAATGAAACATGCAGTATGTGCTGGTCGTATGAGTTACCTCGCTGGCAGAATTCCTAAAAAACCTTACGCAACTGCATCAAGCCCAATAGATGGATTGATTCAATTTTAGTAGTTACTATTTAGTAACTACTCTATTTCTTCCCGTTTCTTTAGCTTCATATAAAGCTTCATCTACTCTTTTTGTAAATGCTGATTGAGATTCATGACATATATACTGAGTAACCCCTATCGACACTGTTTGTTTACCACCATTTTTAAAATGATAATGTTCAATAATTTTTCTGATTTTATTAGCTAAAATTAATGCTTGTTCAGCTGTGGTAGATTGTAGTGTTATGATAAACTCTTCTCCACCCCATCTAGCAATAAAATCCCCTTGTCTGATAGCTGATTTTAAAATATTTGCAATTTCTATAAGTATATAGTCACCAACATTATGCCCATATGTATCATTAACAACTTTGAAGTGATCTATATCTAAAAATATAATACAAAGGGGTGATTTGGTTGTTTGAGCTAAAGATATCTCTTTTGATAATACATCATCAAATTTACCTCTGTTAAATAAATTTGTTAACGCATCTTTAGATGCTTCTTCTGTTAAAGTTTTAATTTTTTGTAACTCTTTTGTTATCTCATCAAATATAATAATATATACCTCTTTATTGTCTATAATCTTCTTTTTAGAGTGCGCTTTAAAATATCTATTTTTATTATCCTTTTTCATAAGAATTTTAATCTCTCTGTTGTTTTGTTCACGGTATAGATAAGATACCCAATGTTCACCATCTATATATGTGGATAAAAATTCTTCATTTTTCATATCTATGAAAAAATTAGATAAATAAACATGTTTTCTAATAAATTCATCTAATGAACTACAGTTAAAAAACCTTAACATAGTTTTATTTGCAAGTATAAGTCTTTTTCCTTTTGCGACCATTAAAAAACTATGATCAGCATCAATTACTTCTTGTAATAACATTTTAGTTGAAAGTACTTCTTTACCTTTATCTGAAATCTCATCTACAAGATCCTCATTGTCTTTAATTTGTTTATGTAAAAGCAATGTAATACTAAGCAATAAAATAGCTACTATAACTCTTAGATAAAATATTTTTTCTTGAATATATAGTGTAAGATAGTTATGGTTTGTAGTATCTATACCAATGCTAATACCACCTTCAATAGCCCCAACTTTATATCCTTGTTCTACATGACATGAAATACAAGATGGTTTAGTTACTAATGCACCCATATAGTTAAAAATAGCATTTTCTTTTAATTCATAATATTCATGGGCATTGTTTTTTATTAGATAATCTAAAGCTCTTTTCTCAAAATCATTTGCTTTATTTTCTGGGTTAATAGGATTTAATCCAACAATGCGAAACTTAAAATCATCTATATCTATAAATTGTGATATTTGCCTTGTCATCCAAGCAGGATTTACTTTTATTAGCACTTGCCCATCTTCAGCTTTTAAAATATTATCTTTTAAATAAGGATTTGGTTTTAATGTGTCATTTGCTTTTACATAAACTCCACCAAAACTAGAACTCCAGTCTCGTATATTTACTTGGTCAGCAAAATGTGTTTGAGCTTGTTTGATAAGTATATTTTTATGAAAGTCGATACTTTTATCTTTTAATATTTCAGTAGTATATACGGTGCCAAACAAAAGTATTATGAAGCTAGTATATAAAAGAGCATATTTGCTTATATTTTTCATTTAACGTATTTTAACTAAAATTATTATATGTTTTCTTAAATATCAATTTTTTATAAATATGTAATAGTATAAGAAGTAGATGTCAAAGCTATACTTTAGTTCATAGTTATAAAACTCCCATAAGTGAAAGCATAACAATAAACATAGCAATAGGGGTAATATAGCGAAGTGAAAAATACCATATTTCAAATGCAAACCCAAGATGAGGTTTTACAGCAGCTTCAACTCTCGATTTTTCTATTACAAATCCAACAAAAATAGCCATCACTAAACCACCAAGAGGAAGCATAATAGCTGCAGTTATATAATCAACCCAATCAAAGAAGTTTTTATCTCCCCAAGTTAGAGCCTCTTTGTATCCATCTATATTTGACAACAAAGCAATTATTCCAATTAGATAAAAAAATAAACCCATAGAAATAGCTGCTTTTAATCTTGTGAAATTAAATCTATCAATAAAGTATTGCACCATTGGTTCAACAAGTGAAACTGAAGAGGTAAGACCTGCAAACGCAAGTGCTATGAAAAAAAGTACAGCAAAAATATTTCCTATAATTCCCATCTCATAAAAAGCTGCTGGAAGAGAGATAAAAACTAATCCTGGACCTTTTGCTGGACCAGCACCGTATTGGTAAAGAAATGTAAAAAGCATAAGACCCGCAATTATTGCAATAGTTGTATCTAAAAACACAACCCAAAAAGCATTTGTAACTAAATTAGAGCCTTTTTCCATTGAAGCTGAATATGTCATAATAGCACCCATGCCAAGAGAGAGTGTAAAAAAAGCATGACCAACAGCTACTACAAAAGCGTCAGAATCTATTTTAGACCAATCGGGTGTAAACATAAAAGAAACAGCTTGAGAAAAAGTGTCTAATGATACAGCATAAGCGAACATCCCAAGCAATATGATCATAAGTGTTGGCATTAAAATCATATTTAATTTCTCTATGCCACCTTTAATCCCTTTAGTTAAAACATAAGTGATCCAAATAAAAGCTATAGTATGATAAAAAAGTTGAGTCCAAACATCACTATTAAGCATAGTATTAAATGTTGCTTCAGCTTCGGCTACAGTCGCAGGAAGATGTGTAAGAGAGGTTACAACATAATGAAATATCCAGCCAATAACAACTGAATAAAATATCATGATAAACAAGCCAGCTAAACCTTGAAAACCACCAAGTTTCCACAAGTTTTTGTTTCTTGGTGCTAACTCCTCAAAAGATGTAACTCCATCCCTTCTTCCAAGGTATCCTATTAGCATCTCTGCTATCATGATAGAAAAACCTATCAAAATTACAGTTATTAAATATATTAAAACAAAAGCACCACCACCATATTCGCCTGTAACATATGGAAATTTCCATATGTTACCAAGACCAACAGCGCTACCAGCTGCTGCTAAAATAAACCCTATTCTACTAAACCTAGCTATTTTCATTGATGGTTTTCCCTTTTTGCTATAATGGGGCAATTATACTAGAAATTGTAAATATACAAAAGATTTATACTAAAAACATTGACATTTTATAACTAATTGACTATAATTTCGCCTCATTAATCAGCATAGCGCTTGGTTTTTGTAATATAGGTCGGGGTGTAGCTCAGTCTGGTTAGAGTACCTGGTTTGGGACCAGGGGGTCGAAGGTTCGAGTCCTTTCACCCCGACCACTTTTTATATTTATAAACTTTCGTATGGTGAGATTAGCTCAGTTGGTTAGAGCACTGGTTTGTGGTACCGGGGGTCGCGGGTTCGAGCCCCGTATCTCACCCCATTAATAACTTTAAATATAAAAACTTTTTTTTTAAATAAAATGTTAGTAGCGTTCGTGGCTCAACTGGATAGAGTTTCGGATTTCGGCTCCGAGGGTTATAGGTTCGAATCCTATCGGGCGTACCACTTTTTAAACGACAATATGAGCGAAGCCCATATTATCTACGCTAGCCGCTTGGGCACTGAAGCTTTGAATTTGAAAAATTCAAGATATTTAGTATTTAAGAATACAGCAAAAGATTTATCAGCTTAACTGATTTGTATGCGCTCTTAGCTCAGCTGGATAGAGCAATGCCCTTCTAAGGCATCGGTCACACGTTCGAATCGTGTAGGGCGTACCACCTTTAAACGTAAAATGAACGAAGTCCATTTTACTACGCTAGCCGCTTGGGCGCTAAAGCTTTGCATTGAAAATGCAAGAAATTGAAATACATCAAGTAAGATAAAGAATTTTAAACTATAATTCTACTCTTATTTAACAATCACATGCGGATGTGGTGAAATTGGTATACACGCCAGACTTAGGATCTGGTGCCGCAAGGCGTGGAGGTTCAAGTCCTCTCATCCGCACCATTCCCTAATTTAAGAAAACTTTTAAAAGCGCTTTACTCAGATACTTAGCTTATCTAGAATTTTTTTAAAATTTTTAATATGAATTTTTTTTCTTGAAAGCTCAATTATTCCATCTTGTTTCAGCTTTTGTAAACTTCTATTGACTACTTTTCTTACTGTTCCAATCATAGAAGCTATATCATCATGCTTTAGATTATCAATTATTTCTAGTTTAGGTTTACCATCTTTTATATAGGTAAATTTTGTAAAAAGTTGCAACACTCTTTGATAAACATCATAAAAGGATAAACTTACAGCTAAATTTTCCATAGATTTTAACTGAGAGGCAATATATGAGTAAAACAATTGTCTAAAGTTATTATCAAGTAGGATGATTTCTTGAACATCCTTTATGGGCATCTGTATTAGTTCAGCATCTTCTAAAACTTCAGACAATTGTTCTCTTATTGTTCCATCTAATAAGCTGACAACATCAAACATATCTCCACGAGAAAGTAAGTAGAGTGTTTGTTCTTTTGAGCTATTGAAATCTATCTGAAAAATTTTAATTTTACCGCTTAATATAAAGTAAAAATATTTTGATGTATCAACACTATTAAGTGGATCTTCCCCCTTTTTAAAAAAAACTTTTTTTTGGTTTTTTCTTCTTTGGGGAAGCTGCTGGAGTTCACTAAGAACTAGTGATTGAGCGTTTACATTTTTTTTATCCATGTACTATTGTACACTAATTTTGCAAACTTTATTCTTTTCGTCTTCTCTTGTATCTTTAGCAGTTTCTTAAAAGGATATCTATTTTTTAGGCATTATAATCGTAAAATAATCCCCTTCGATTTTGTGCTTAATCTCCTCTTGAACCACATCTAATGGAACTTTATAAGAGTTTGAAAAGTATTGCGAACTATAAAAATACTCAGTATCACTTTTCACTTCACGTCTCATATCCATACTAACAGTAACAACATTGTTTTTTACCATAAAGTTTAAAGAATCTGCTTTTGAGCCATTAAGCTTAATCCGATAAAGATATTTATCATCTAGTTCTTCAAAAAGCTTTTTCTTTACATAAAGCTGAGGATTTTTTGCTTTTTCTTCTAGTATATATTTGTTTTCAGCTTTAAGTTTGTTTATCACTTTTTCATATTTTTTTATTAAGTTATTGTTGAGCTCAACTCTCTTAGTTGTATCAATATCAAAAAGAGAAAAAGCCTCCAGTGAGCTAGCTAAAAATAAACCAGCTACACAAATAGAAACTATTGTTTTTTTCACAATCAACTCCTTATTTAATTGCTATTGCTCTCATTTTAGATGATTCAGTTTTATGTAACTCTATACTCAGTCTTCCATCATCAAATTTAGCATCGATTTTATCTTTATCAATGTTCTCTGGCAAAGTATATCTTCTTTCAAATTTTCCAAATGAACTTTCACATAGATAGTAATCATCACGAGAGAGTTCATTTTTATAATGCCTGATAGCATTAACAATAAGCACATTATCTTCTACATATATATTCACATCTTTTTTATCAACACCAGGTAAATCTACATCTATATGAAATATACTGTTTTCCTTTTTTGCCAAGTTTGAAAAAGGGATATGTGAAGCCAAATTATCAAAAGCATCAGCTACCTTATTAATAACAAGCTCCGCACCTTTTTCTATCTTGGTACCTAACTGTTTTGCAGTTTTTGTAATTTCCATAACATCCTCCTTAGTTAATCTCTATTTTTTTAACTTTATCTTTTTTTGTATCTTCTAGTTTCGGTAAAATTATTTCTAAAACACCATCTTTAGACTCTGCATGAATATTCTCAATATCTACCTCTTCAGGAAGTGAAAAAGAACGCGAAAATTTACCAAAACTGCTTTCTATTTTGTAGTACTCGTCCTCTTTAATTTCACTTTCTACTTTCCTCTCACCAGAAACTACTAGAGT
The DNA here is from genome assembly GCA_021648405.1 of Sulfurimonas sp. Taxonomy (GTDB): domain Bacteria; phylum Campylobacterota; class Campylobacteria; order Campylobacterales; family Sulfurimonadaceae; genus Sulfurimonas. Next base: position 12,704 of record JAKISX010000046.1, read on the forward strand.
ATTGTCCTCTATTTTAATATCAACATCATCTTTTTTAACACCAGGTAAGTCAACTTCAATATGGTATGCATACTCACCCTCTCTTGTATTGATAGTTGGTAAAAAGTCACCTTTTAAAGAGGAACCTTTTGTTTGTTCTATATCATCTAGCATTGTGTTTAGCAAGTCAAAACCTTTTCTAAACTCTCTTATTTGACCGTATGGGTTATATCTTGTAACTAACATAATAAACTCCTTTGTAATATTTATATTTTTACTCTGTAAGTATAAATGAAAAATTAAGATTGTTCTGCCCCTTAGGTAGCATATATGAAAATTATAAAACTAGGATATTTATAAATTGTCCTGTTATAAGTGAACTTAATACAAGATTTAACAATATTGTACTTTATGGACATTATGTTTTGCTAAGTTTTATTAAGATAAAATTGTTTTAAAAGCGTTATTAACTTCATAAAATTGAGACCTAATGAGTAAAATAAAATTTAGATTATTACTAATGTTATTACCTCTTTTAATATCTGTATCAATTCTTAGCTTTTATACTTTTCACAAAAAATATGAAGAATATAAAATTTTAGATAAATCTAGTCAGGTTATAAAAATATCTATGGAATTATCAAATTTAATATATGCTATACAGCTCGAAAGGGGAGTGACTAGTAGTTATTTAGAAACCTACAATCCTATTTATATCAAAAATATTAACAATAAAAGAGAAAATACAAATAAAAAGTTTAACTCACTCATTCAAAGCATAAACTCCACATTTGTTGATATGTCAAATGAAAAAAAAATCATAATAGAAACATTTAAATATCTTAACGTTATCCGTAAAAAGATAGATAATTTAGACAAAAGCATAGACGGATTCATTTTATATTCAGGAATAATTAGCAATTATTTGTATATTATAAATAATTTTTCTTATAAAGTTTATAACAAGATGTTAGCAAAGGAGTATGGAGCATATCTAACTTTATTGTTGCTTCAAGAAAATGCTGCAAAAGAGAGAGGTGTATTAAGTAGTGTTTTTGAAATCAAAAAGCTAGATGTTAAGAGATATATTCGGATAAATGAATACACTAGCAGATTTAATCAACTATTAGATATGTTTTTTATTACAGCACCAATTAAATATCAAAAAGATATGAAAAAATATCTTCAACAACCTTCGGTTATAAAGGTAGATCAGCTTATTAAATCTGTAAAAAATAAAATTTATAGAAATTATTTTTTAAATGATTTATTGCCTTCATTGGGCTTTAAAGGGATGATACATAATTTTAAAAATTATCTTGTTCGAGGAGATGATAATCTAATAAAATTAGTTAAATATGATTATGAAAAAGCTATTAATATTATGGATAATTATATTAATATAGAGCAATTTAGTGATGTAGATAAAGATAAAATTTTGATTATAAAAAATACTATGCAAGAGTATCTACAAATGCTTCAAGTTATCATAAAAAAGAAAAAAGAAAATAAAGATATTTCTGAGATAGATGATATTGTTAAAATAGATGATATGCCAGCCCTAGAGGCAATAAACTATCTATCTAAGAACATAGATAATATATCTGTAGATGAGTGGTGGAAGCAATCAACTAAGCGGATAGATTTAATTAAGAAATTAAGTGATGATATACAAAATGACATCTTAAAAAAATCTAATATTGAAAAAGATAATATAATTAAAAAAACAGGTATCTATTTAGTAGTAACTTTATTGGTCATGATAATATCGTTGATTTTAGGTATTTTAATAATAAGAAGAGTGGTAAATGATCTTATAAAAACAACAAATAAAATGAAAGAGATGCGTAAAACAGGTAACTATGATTATATTTTTGATATAAAAGGTTCAGATGAACTTTCAGATATGCAAGATGCTTTTAATAAGCTAATTGAAGATAGAAATGCAGCAGAAGACAGTAAAAAGCTTGCAGCTGAGGTTTTTAATATTATCAATGAAGGGGTAGTTGTTCTCAACTCAAACATGGAGATAGAAGCTATAAACCCATCTTTTAGTACGATTACAGGTTATAGACTTGAAGAGATAAAAGGGAAACATTATTCATTGCTCGTTTCACAAGAAAATAATCCAACTTTTAATTTAGAAATTGAAAAAGAGCTATTATTAAATGGAGTGTTGGAGGGCGAATTTAATGCTAGAAAAAAAGATGGTAATACCTACCTAGAAGAGTTTACTATATCTCTTATAAAGGGGGAAAACAACAAGAGAGATAAATATGTAAAAGTTTTTCGTGACATTACCTCTAGAAGAAAAAATGAAAATAAAATATTTTATCAAGCAAATTATGATGAGTTAACTGGTTTAGCAAATAGAAGTAATGGAATGTCAATTTTAAATCATGAACTTAAAGTTGCAAAAAGAAATAAAAATATGTTAGCTTTGATGTTTATAGATTTAGATGGATTTAAAAAAGCAAACGATACTTTTGGCCATGAGTTTGGAGATGAAGTGCTAAAAAAAGTTTCTCAATTATTTTTAAATTGTGTTCGTGAAGCAGATAGTGTTATACGAATTGGGGGAGATGAATTTATAATTATTTTGCCAAATATAAATAACACAAAAGATGTTAAAAAGATAGCAGAAAAAATTATTAAAAAAGTTTTTTGCAAATTAGATTTAAAAAATAAAGAGTGTGATTTTATATCTGTTAGTATAGGTATTAGTTTTTACCCAAAAGATGCAACAGATGCAGATACGCTGCTTAAAAAAGCTGATGAGATGATGTATAAAGTAAAACAAAGTGGTAAAAATAACTATAGATTATACTTAGATTGAAAGTTATTTAGTAATTATTTGATTTTTTATAAAAATAATTAAGTCCATGTTTAGCTCTGCTATCTAGCTTATATGATATAAAAGTTAGATAATTAAGAATATCTTTTTTACCAATACCTGTTCTTTTTGAAGCTATATCCAGTATGTATTGAGGGATTTTAATCTCTTTTTTTAAAAATTCTTTTTCAATGTTTTTATATAGTTTTTTGTCTTTATGAAAACATAAAAGGGCAAAAACAAATGGTAAGTTATATTTTTCATTCCAAAGTTTTG
>JAKISX010000047.1 GCA_021648405.1 Sulfurimonas sp.
GTAGAATTGAATTAGCTTTTGAGCACGACCGTTGGTTTGATATTGGTCGTCAAGGTAGAAAAGGAGATGTTATGAGAGCCAATGGTAAAAATTTTACAGACGGCAAACATGATCTATTGCCTATACCTCTACCACAAATTCAATTGAGCGGATTTGTTTTAGAACAAAACCCAGGGTATTAATTATACCAAATAATATAAAAAATAATGAACTACAAAATCAGTATTTTATTTAGTGTGCTTTTTCTTTTGTGTATAAATACTTATGCACAAAAGGAGAAACTTTCTGATGATGAATTATTAGAGAAAGTACAAAAGCAAACCTTTAAATACTTTTGGGAGTTTGCCGAATCTAATACTGGAATGGCACATGAGAGGTCAACATCTAAAAAATCAAAAAATCAAAACTTCAAAACAAGAAGCCTACGAAGGCAATACATCCTACCTTAGCAAAGACAAACGCATAGACAACTATATTGAAAAAAATATCTTAATTGGAGACAGTTATACAGGAGCGTTGAGTAATATTTCTAAACTGTATGATGTATATAATGGAAAAACTGTTAAAGAAAAAAACCATAAACATAGTCATATGTATGAATGTATTAGACATAAAATTTATATTACAGGTGCAGGAACGCATTATGATAAAGATGGTAAAAATCATGAAAAAGATGATCTTTTTTTAGGACAAGCGTTAGCTCTTGGAGATGCTGGAATTAAAGCAAAGGTAAATGATGCTTGTAAAAAACTACATAATATACTCACAAACTTAGAACATAGCTATATAGACAGTCTTGTCTTAGATGTTTTTGGATTCTCTCGGGGAGCTGCACAAGCACGCCATTTTGTGGGGAGTCTTTGTAAAGATTTGAATTGTAATTTCAAAAGAACACTAGATAAGGGGTATGTTGAATATGAACTCTCAAAAGATGGTATAAATTTATATTCACATATTATAAATGAAGATATAGATAATAATAAAAATATTATTGTTGATAAAATTATTATAAGATTTGTAGGTATATTTGATACAGTTCCACACTATGGAGTAGTTCAAGGAAGTGAAAAAAACTCTTTGGAACTTAAACTAGAAGCAAATAAGGTAAGTAGAGTAGTACATCTAACAGCAAAAGAAGAGTTTAGATATAACTTTGATTTAGTATCTATTTTTTCAAAACATACTAAAAAAGATGGTATTAAAGTTATTGATAACTTTGAAGAGAAAGAGTTTTTCGGAGCACATTCTGATGTGGGTGGCGGATACAGAGATAACAAAAGCGAAACCATAGAACTTCCTGCAGAACATAAACTTGGTATAAGTAAATTTTTTGATAAAAAAGTTAAAAATAAAATCAAGATATGGAATAATAATAAGCAGTGGATAACAGGTAAAGTATATATTGATTTTTGTAACAATACTGATGAAATTGGAAGTAAAGGTGATGGTTTCTATATTAAGAAAAATATCTACACTCGTGGTAAAAGAATAAAACGAAAGATATCTTATTTTCATATCTATATGTACCGCAAAAGTATTGATACAGAATATAGTCAAATCCCTTTAGAATATATGTACAAACAAGCAAAAGAGTTTGCATCCTTTGGTGAGTTAAAAAATCTTACTTATAAAAAAATGGATGAACTAAGTAATGCTAAAGAGTTAAAAGAAGGCACTAAACAATACGCAACTGTAAAATCACAATTTTTTCATCACTCCATAAGTTTAGGTATTGCAAATAAACCAAACCGAAGTAGAGATGAAAAAGAGTTCTATGGTAAACGAGATATTCATTATTTAGATTAAGTTAAAAAAATGGGTCTGTTTGGCTCGTTTTCTAGAGACGAGCAAAGAGCCGATAGTGATGTTGACCTTTTAATAGAGATTAAAGAAGATACAAAAAATATTTAAAACCGTATGCTAAAAATGAAATTTTGAAAGATACGATTTGTGTCCATTAAAGTATAATTTGAGCTTTTATCACTCGTTGGAGCTATTGAAAAAATAGAGTTATATTCTCAGGATTTTTCTAATTCTGTCAATGACAAAGCCAACAACATATCCTTTAGATAGGCACTTTTTTAAATATATGCAGAATTTAACTCCGCTGTTGACAATACATTAGATGTTTATGAAAACTCAATAAATTAAACTTTAGATATAATACTTAAAATAACATGAACATATAGCTATACATATTTATATCATAAAAAAATCAAAATAATTTTACAAGGATTTGAAATGGTGAATAATTAAAATGAAAAATGAACAATTAAAAAATAGAGATTTAAAGGTACTTTGGCATCCGTGTACTCAGATGAAAGATCATGAAACACTTCCCTTGATTCCTATAAAGAAAGCGCATGGTGTCTATTTAGAAGATTTTGAAGGCAACAAGTATATAGATGCTATAAGTTCTTGGTGGGTTAACATGTTTGGGCATACTAACAAATATATTAATGACAAAATAAAAGAGCAGTTAGATACTTTAGAACATGTAATTTTGGCTGGATTTACACATGAGCAAGTTGTGCTATTATCAGAAAGGTTAGTTAGGTTAACCCCTAAAGGGTTAGATAAATGTTTTTACTCAGATAATGGCTCAAGTGCGGTTGAAGTAGCTTTAAAAATGAGTTATCATGCTCATCTAAATGATGGCAATGGAGATAAAAATATATTTGTTTCTTTAAAAAACTCATATCATGGCGAGACAATAGGAGCTTTAAGTGTTGGCGATGTAGAGCTTTACAAAGATACATATAAACCACTTTTGCTACAAACAATTCAAACAGCTGTTCCAAAAGATATGAGTGTGAAATCAGCAAAAGATGCAGCTTTGAAATTTGAAGAGTTGTGTAGAGAAAAAGCTAGCGAGATAAGTGCGATTATTTTGGAGCCATTAATTCAGGGGGCAGGGTATATGCATATGTATCATCCTAAATTTTTAGTGCTCATTAGGGAGATATGTACTAAATACAATGTACACCTAATTGCAGATGAAGTGATGGTTGGCTTTGGAAGGACAGGTAAACTTTTTGCGTGTGAGGTTGCAAATATTACACCTGATTTTATTGTCCTCTCAAAAGGGCTCACCGGTGGGTATTTACCCCTTTCAGTAGTTTTAACTTCAGATGAGATATATGCAAAATTTTATTGTGATTATAACGAGCATAAAGCATTTTTGCACTCCCACTCATACACTGGAAATGCACTAGCTTGTGCTGCAGCGAATGCAACATTAGATATATTCCAAAATGATAATATTATAGAAAAAAACAAAAAAATAGCAAAATACATGGGCGAAAAATTAGAAAAATTTACAGAACTTAAAAATGTAGCAGAGATAAGACAAACTGGGATGGTTTGTGTTGTGGAGCTAAAAGGATATAACCCTAAGGATAGAATAGGGCTAAAAGTTTACCAACATTGTTTAAAAAATGGAGTATTGATTCGACCACTTGGACATGTAGTGTATTTTATGCCACCTTACATTATAACTAATGAAGAGATTGATAAAGTAATGGATACAGCTTATGAGGCGATAAGGAACATATAATGACTACTTATGAAGGTATGAAACTACTTCACAGTGAGATGCAAGAGTGGCGTAGATATCTGCATATGTATCCAGAAACTGCTTTTGAAGAACATAATACATCTGAATTTTTAATACAAAAACTTACTTCTTTTGGTTTAGAAGTTCACAAAGGGTTAGCTAAAACGGGTGTAGTAGCTACTTTAAAAGTTGGAAATAGTAATAAAAAAATAGCCCTCCGTGCAGATATGGACGCACTAAACATGCAAGAGCATGGTGATTTAGAGTACAAATCAAAAAATGAAGCAAAGATGCACGGATGTGGTCATGATGGACATATGGCTATGCTTTTAGGGGCTGCAAAATATTTAAGTCAAAATAAACTTTTTGATGGTACTGTTTATTTTATTTTTCAACCAGCTGAAGAGATAAAAGGTGGTGCTAAAAAGATGATAGAAGATGGTCTTTTTAAGCTATTTAAAGCTGATAGCATCTGGGGAATGCACAATTTTCATGGATTTGATGTTGGTACTTTTGCTGTAAAAAGTGGTGCGATGATGGCTTCTTTTGATACATTTGAAATAGAGATTAGTGGAGTTGGATGCCATGCAGGGATGCCACATTTAGGGCGTGACCCTATTGTAGCATCTGCACAAGTCATAACTGCATTACAGAGTATAGTAAGTAGAACTACAGATCCTCTTGATTCTGTTGTTGTAAGTGTTACACAAATTCAAGGTGGTACTACTTGGAATGTGATTCCAAAATCTGTAACACTAAGAGGTACATTTAGAACTTTAAAAAAAGAAGCTATAAATGATGTTAAAACAGAGATAAAAAAAATTGCATCTTTAACTTGTGAAGCATTAGGATTGGATGCAAAAATAAAATTTAATCCTGAAAATTTTGGATACCCAGTAACTTATAATCCTGAAAAAGAGGCAACCATAGCAAAAGAGGTTGCACAAAATCTTGTTGGTAAGCAAAATGTTATAAGTGATTTCAATCCAAGTATGGGTGCTGAAGATTTTTCTATGATGTTAAATGAAAAACCTGGATGTTTTATATGGATTGGAAATGGAGAGATAAAAAATAATTGTGTACTTCATAACACTCAGTATGATTTTAATGATGAAGCTTTATCGTGGGGAGCATCTTACTGGGTAGATTTAACTAGGAAGCTTTTACTTAACTAGTCAAAATTATAATCATTTTTAGAATTATCTAACATAAGTAACCTACAACTTTTTTCTAAAATTGCAAGTTTTTTTGCCATCTCGTGAAGATCACGATTAAAAGAGTAAACACCATACCCTTTAATTACCATAATATCTGTTTTATCTGCTTGAAAATAGTGTGCTATTTTACTTTGAGCTCTCTCATACCAATCATCAAATTGTCCAGGATCTACAATTTCAATAGTACCTAATTCTTTATAACCAAAGTAATCTTTTGGAGAGATAATATTATGTTCAAGTGAGTAAGCTGTTGTAAAAGGTGGCATAGAAAAAGAGATGAATTTTGCATCTGATATTTGAGAATAGATGCTATGGTGAATGGTTGCATCAACACTTGCTTGATTCCATCGATAATCTTTTTTAAAGTATAGCTCAATTAGAGTATTATTATCTAAGGCATCAAAGACTGCTTCTTTTGTATTTATTATAAAACGATTCGATGCTACTTTTGCAGAGATAGAACCATGATATATGCCAAAAAAATCTTTTCTAAACATTGATAAGGCTAAGCTTGAAAGTTTTTTCTTTACATTTTCTCTATTCATTTTATAGCCTTATGTTGATATTAAGAATTTTATTTAAACCAGCTTTTCATTTTATCAATCGCAGAATCTAAAACACCTTCATGAGGTTTTGATTCAATTCCAAAAGATTCTTGAAGCTGTTGTATAAGCTCTTTTTGCTCAGAGCTTATTTTTTTTGGATAAGTTAAATTTACTTGTGCAATTAAGTTACCCTTTGCGTGACCATGAACATCATCAACTCCCTCACCTCTAAAAGTGAAATGTTGTTTGTCTTTAGTTCCAACATCAAGCTTAAGTTCAAGTTCGCCAGTTAATGAAGGTATTGTTAATATCTCCCCAGTAATTGCTTGAGTAAAAAATACTGGTATCTCTATGTATATATCATTTCCATTACGTATGAAGTGCTTATCTGGTGTTACTTCAAATGTAACATAAAGGTCACCACGATTTGCGTGTTTAGAAATATTTCCTTGACCTGAAACTCTTAAGCGATTTTCATTATCAATCCCTTTAGGAATTTTAATAGTTACTTTATCTTTTTTCTTAGAAAAACCCGCACCTTTACATTTGTCACATCTAGAGGCTGGAGCAGCACCTGTCCCTTCACACCTTGGGCAAACTTGAGAAAATGTCATAAAGCCCTGTTTTATATAAACTTGACCCTGTCCATTACAACCTTTACAAGCGGATAATTTAGCATCTTTTGCACCAGTACCTTTACAAGGTTTACATGCATCTTTATACTGAAATTCTATCTCTTTTTCACAACCAAAAATTGATTCATGAAAAGATATTTTTATATCTACATTCATATCTAATGGATATTTATCAAAATTTGCTGAATTTTGACGCTGAGATCTTCCACCACTAAAACCATTAAACATCTCTTCAAACATAGAGCCTAAGTCGTCAAATCCACCAGATGAACGACGAGCGCCACCTCCGCCCATACCTTGAAGACCCTCTTTTCCATAATGGTCATACACACTTCGTTGTTTCTCATCACTTAAACATTGATATGCTTCATTGCACAGTTTAAATTTCCGTTCAGCGTCTGAATCACCAGCATTTTTATCTGGATGATATTTTTTTGCCATAGCTCTGTATGCTTTTTTTATAACCGTCTTGTCCGCAGTACGCTCAATTTCTAAAATTTCGTAATAACTTAAGTCTTCCATATATCTACACTATCCTAACAAATATGATAATTTTTTGAAATTATAGCGTTTTTTTTACTATAATTCTATCTATGAAATATATAATTAGTTTTTTAATAATATTTATCTTTTTTTCAGGATGTTTTAAAGAGCCTTTGGTAGCTACTTTAGAAGATATCAACACAACCAATGCTTATGTTACAAAAGATTTAAAATGAAATTAGAAAAATTCAATCGCCTTGTAGAGGCATTACAAGATTTACCAACTATAGGTAAAAAATCAGCAACAAGACTTGCATATCATATGATTATGAGTGATAGTTATTCAGGTATGAAAATTTCACATGCCATAGAAGATGCTCTTGGGTGTTTAAAAAAATGTAGTGTATGCGGTGGAATGAGTGAAGATGAACTATGTTTTATTTGTTGTGATGAGCGTAGAAATGAAAGTATTTTATGTATAGTTGAAAGTGCTAAAGATATATTACTTTTAGAAGAAAATGGACTTTTTGATGGTAAATATTTTGTTTTAGATTCACTTGAAGAGTTAAGCATAAATCATCTTAATAAAATAGTTAAAAATGGGATAACAGAGATAATCTTTGCAATAACTCCATCTATCTCAAACGATGCTGTAATTCTTTATATCGAAGATAAATTAAAAACACACAATATTAACTTTTCAAAAATTGCTCAAGGAGTTCCAACAGGTGTGAGCTTAGAAAATATTGATATTATTTCACTCACTAGAGCGATAGAAGATAGGGTTAAAGTTTAAAACTTCTTTGCATATAAGTTTTAATATCTTCTTTTTTTAACTCGCTGTTTACAAATAACTCATTTGCCAATATACCTTGACCTAAAAGCATATCTGCACCATCTTTATAAGTGATATTTTTTTCATTTGCAAGTTTTAAAAATGGTGTTAATTTTCCATAAATTGCATCAGCTACAAAATTTGTATTATTTAGTATCTCTTCAATTATTATTTTTGGAGCTGGTAAGTTTTCATCTTTAAGCCCTGCACTTGTTGTATTTACAACTAAGTCATATTTTTCACATTTAAAATTATCCCATGTATAACATTTATGGGCAATTTCTTTAAAATAATTTAAACGATTTTGACTTCGATTTAAAACTGTTATATCTATATTATCTTGGGTAAATCTACAAGCTAGAGCTTTTGCAGTACCACCAGCGCCTAATATAAGGATTTTTTTAATATCTCCAAACTCTTTTATAGAGAACATAAATCCATCAGCATCTGTGTTGTACCCGATTAATTTTCCATTTTCGTTTATAATAGTATTTACAACACCAACTTTTGACGCAAAACCCCTTATCTCATCACAAGCCTTAAATGCAGCTTCTTTATGTGGTACTGTAATGTTAGCACCACTTAATTTCAAATTAAAAAAGGTATCTCTTAATGAAGAACCATCTTCTAGGCGAACTCTTATATAAACAGCAGGGTAGTTTAAATTTTTAAAAACACAATTATGCATAAGTGGAGAGCGAGAGTGCGAAACAGGGTTGCCAAAAATAGCAAAAATTTGTTTATTTTGCATTTTTAATCTAAATCTTCAAGAGAATGAACTAAAGCGCCAAGTTTATTTGCTACTTCTAGATATTCAAGTTCATTTATACTATCAGCTACTACACCAGCTCCAGCTTGAAGGATAACTTTGTTTTGTTTTACCATCGCTGTTCGTATAGTTATAGCAGTATCCATATTTCCATCAAATCCAAAATAACCTATACTACCACTATAAAAACCTCTTTTTATCCCCTCATACTCAGCAATCAATTCCATAGCACGAATTTTAGGAGCACCAGTCATAGTTCCAGCTGTAAATGTTGCCATAAACAAATCGAACATATCTTTATTTTCATCAAGCGTTGCAACTACATCTGATACAATATGCATAACATGCGAAAAACGCTCTATATGCATCATGTCTTCTACTTTTACAGTCGCTGTCTTAGCTACACGACTTACATCATTTCTTCCTAAATCTATAAGCATAAGATGCTCAGCTAGCTCTTTTGGATCTGATAAAAGTTCATTTTCAAGCTCTTTATCTCTTTGCGCTGTTTTTCCACGCTTGCGAGTTCCAGCAATTGGACGAAGAAGAATCTCACCTTCACTAAGTCTAACCATGACCTCAGGAGAACTTCCAACTATGTTAAAATCTTCATATTCCATTAAAAACATATATGGTGATGGATTTTTTGTCCTTAAAATTCTATAAAAACTAAATGGATCTACTTTTATCTTTCTTGTAAAACGATTTGTCATCAAAATTTGAAAAACATCACCACTTCTAATCATCTCTTTTGAGTCATCAATCATTTTGAAAAATTTTTCTTTAGAGTGGGCAAAACTACCTTTATCATCACCTATATTTTTAACTAATTCCATATATGGAGATGGAAGCTTTAGCTCATCTTCAATTTTTTTAAAATCATTTTTAAAAGCTTCAAGAGTTGATACAAGAGATATTTTATGGTCTTTATGAGAATAAACAAGGAGTAGTTTTGGAAGAATTAAATCCAAGTCTGGAGTGTGCAGTTCATCTTTTAAATTATCCATATTTGAATCAAGTTTTGGTTCAAATATTTTAACCATATCATAACCTATGTAACCTATAAATCCATCAACATAACCAATTTTTAGCTCAGATATAGTCTTTTTATAAATAGCTGTGTCAATATTTTTATAGTAAGTTTTTAAAAATTCAAATGGAGATTCTTCAACTATATTTTTCTCTCCATTTGAATCAGTATATATTGTTTTTGAGTTTTTATATTGAAGTCTTTGCCTTGCCCCTATGATGATGAAACTATAGTTGCCATCACTTTGGGTAGCACTCTCAAAGAGGAAACTAATTTCATCTTTATAGAGCGATTTTATTTTTGCATAAACTGCAATAGGGGTTAGTAAATCTTGTGTAAATTCTTTAGAGTATATCAAATTATATCTTTATATTTTAATTACAAAAGCTCCAGCTTCTATACTGCTTCTAATAGCTCTTAAAGCTGTTCTTGCTTTTTTATTATTAGAAAATGGACCAACTAAAACTTTATTTAAAGAACCTACCTTGTGAAATTTATATGCATAACCCTTATCTGTAATAGATTTTAAAAACTTTTTATTTGGTTTATATTTTGAAAAAGAACCAACTTGAATATAATAAGATCCATATGAGTCAGTTTTTTTAATTTCAGTTTTTTCAACTTTTTTAATTTCAGTTTTTTCAACTTTTTTAGTTTCAGTTTTTTTAACTTCAGTTTTTTTAACTTCAACTTTTTTCACAGGTGCTTTAATAGATTCAGCTGAACTTTCTTCTTTTAGTTTTTGTGCAATTTGTTCAAGGTTATTGCTATCTATTGTCTCTTCTTGAATTACTTCAACATCTTCAAAAAGCGGTTCTTCTTCATCAGATATTTGTAAATCTACAGCTTGTGTAGCAGGAAGTGGTACAGGTTTTGGTAAATTATCTCCACTATTAGAATTAAGCGTATTCATTAGCATTATTACAATAATGAGGACTACACCAAGTGTAGCTACGGCTAATAGTATCTTTTTATTTGAACTCGTAGAGTTACCTTTATTTAAAATAATGTCATTTAATTCGTTTTTTTCTTCCATAATGTTCCTTTTTTACATATGCTTAGACCAAGAAGCTCCACGCTCCTTGGAATAAACCTCATATGGTAATGTCAAAATATTGTATTCATCTGGCATATCCGCGTTTGGAAACATACGCCACTGCTTTGGTTGTTTAGCAGCTAGTTTCATACTTATCATTTTACCAAGTTGTATAGCCTCTTGTAAAGTGGTATGACCTTTATGTATATAAACATGCAAATGCCCCTCTGTTTTAGTCTTAAAAGCTGTAAAATTGATATATCCCTCTTCACGAAGCAAAAGTTGTGCCTTATGATAAAAACGTTCAGGATCACGACCATTATAATCAATCACAATGTTTTCAACTTTAGTATGTTTATTGACAATAGAGTGAGATATAGTTATCTCACCATTAATATGTTTGTTTATAAGTGATTGTGTTAAAGGAGCTTCTATTTTTTCAAATTTATTATAAAAAGTGCGACTTTTATGTGTCAGTTTATTTACCACTGTATCTCTTTTTATCCAGTAATGATCACTCACCATTTTAATAAGTTTTAAATCCATCGCAGTCATCATTGAGTCCTAGTAAGTTGGTTGATTATATATTATAAAGTTTTGAGCTAAAGCTTTTAACTCTTCTTTGATTTTAGCTTGAAGTTTAGTGTTATTAATGTCATCAAGTACATCTGCCATCTTGTTTGCAATTAATTCAAACTCTTTTTCTTTCATTCCGCGACTTGTTAATGCTGGGCTTCCTACACGGATACCAGAGGTTACAAATGGGCTTCTTATCTCACCTGGAACTGTGTTCTTGTTGATAGTTATACCAGCGTTACCAAGAGCTGCATCAGCATCTTTACCACTTATCTCACGACCAACAAAAGAGACTAAAATTAAGTGGTTATCAGTTCCACCACTTACAACATCATAGCCTCGTTTAACTAAAACCTCACCAAGAATTTTAGCATTTGCTTTTACTTGCTTAGCGTAATCTTTCCACTCTGGAGATAAGTTATACTTAAAACCAACAGCTTTAGCAGCTATAACATGAACAAGAGGTCCACCTTGAAGAGCTGGGAAGATTGCAGAGTTCATCTTCTTTGCAATATCTTCATCGTTGGTCAAAATTATACCACCGCGAGGACCTGCAAGAGTTTTGTGAGTTGTAGTTGTTACTACATCAGCATACGGGAATGGGCTAGGGTGCTCGTCCGCGCACACTAGCCCAGCAATATGTGCAATATCAGCAAATAAAATTGCCCCTACAGCGTCAGCAATCTCGCGGAATTTTTTAAAGTCAATTTCACGAGCGTAAGCTGAAGCTCCACAAACGATGATTTTAGGTTTAACTATTTGAGCAATATCCATAACTCTATCATAGTTTATGCGACCATCAAGCTCAACACCATAAGTAAAGCTAGAGTAGTTTTTACCAGAAAAAGATGGTTTTGAACCATGTGTCAAGTGTCCGCCATGACTTAAGTCCATACCTAAAAGTTTATCACCAGCTTTTAGCAGTCCAGCATAAACAGCACCATTTGCGCTACTTCCTGAGTGTGGTTGAACATTTGCAAATTTACATCCAAATAGCTCACAAGCTCTATCTATTGCAAGTTGTTCAACACCATCAGCATACTCACATCCACCATAGTAGCGTTTGCTCGGATAACCCTCAGCATATTTATTTGTAAATACACTACCCATAGCTTCCATAACTGCTGGAAGTGTAAAGTTTTCAGATGCAATCATCTCTAAGTGGTCTGTTTGACGCTCTAATTCTTTTTCACATAAATCAAAAATTTCGCTATCGTAATCTTTTAAAAAACTCATAATATCTAATTCCTTGTTGTAATTGTTTGGATTATACTAAACATTTTATAATAAATGACTGAAAAAGAACTATTTAAGACTATCCCTAACTATTTTAACTGCTTCAATCATATTTTTCAAACTTAGCTTTACTTCACTCCATTTTCTAGTTTTTAAACCACAATCTGGATTTATCCAAAGTTGTTTTTTTGGTAAAACTTCAAGAAGTAATTCTATCTGTTGTACTATCTCTCTTACACTCGGAATTCTAGGAGAGTGAATATCATATACGCCAGGACCAACCTCTTGTTTATATCCAACTTCTTTAAAAATTTTAAGAAGTTCGTTTCCACTTCTTGCAGTCTCTATGCTTATTACATCTGCATCCATCGCTTCTATGGTTCTAATTATGTCATTAAACTCACTATAGCACATATGTGTATGGATTTGAGTCTCTTTATTTGCACAACTTACAGATATTTTAAAGTCTCTTACAGCCCAATCCTCATAAATCTTTATTTTTTCTTCTCTTAATGGATAGCCCTCTTTAAAAGCAGCTTCATCAACTTGAATGATTTTTATACCTGCTTTTTGTAGGTCATCTATCTCATCATTAATAGCAATAGCTATCTGTTTTGAGACTTCATCTCTAGGTTTATCATCTCTTACAAATGACCAGTTTAAGATGGTTACAGGACCTGTTAGCATCCCTTTCATAATCTTGTTTGTTTTGCTTTGTGCATATGTTATCCAGCTAACTGTCATAGGTTTAGGACGCGATATATCCCCATAGATAAATGGTGGTTTAACACATCTACTTCCATAACTTTGAACCCATCCATTTTGAGAAAATCCATATCCTTTTAGTTGTTCTCCAAAATACTCAACCATATCATTACGCTCAGGCTCTCCATGCACTAAAATATCAATTCCACACTCTTCTTGAAAAGCTACACAATCATCTATATAGTTTTTCATCTGTTTTTCGTAATTTTCACAAGAGATTACACCATTTTTAAAATCTCTTCTAGCTTTTCTAACTTCTGGAGTTTGCGGAAATGAGCCAATAGTTGTTGTTGTTAAATCTTTGTATCCTAAAATCTCTTTTTGAAGTTTTATTCTATCTTCATATTTGCCATCTCTTTGAAATTTTGTAAATTTATCTACTCTATCTTGTACAGCTTTATCATGAATTAGTGTAGAAGTTTTTCTACTTTTATTGGCTTTTTTATTTATATTTAGTTCATTTTTATCTTTTGCACCCAAGCTGTCAATACCATTAAAAAATAGTTTTGAGATAAGTGAAATTTCATCAAGTTTTTGCACTGCATAACTTAACCAATTTTTAATCTCTGCGTTAAGCTTTTCCTCATATTTTAATGTAAAAGGGGTATGTAAAAGACTACAAGACGAACTTATTATAATATTTTGCTTATCTACTTTTTGAGCAATATTTTCTAAAAGTTTGTTTGTTTGTAAAATATCATTTTTCCAAATATTTCTACCATCAACTACACCAGCGATTAGTTTTTTATTACTATTTGCAATTAATTCAAGAGATTGTAAATTTTCATCTCCATACAAAAAATCAAGCCCTAAAGCCCAGATGGGAGTATTAACTAAAATTTTTGTAGCTTCATTAGAGTGTTCAAAATATGTAGTAACAACAATATTTATATTTTTACTAATAGTTGCTAATGAATCATATGTTGGTTTTATGAGACTTAATACTTTTACTTCATTATCTTTTACAAATATTGGTTCATCAATTTGTAGAGTAATGTTGTCATCAAGTATTGAAATTTCTTTTAAAAGCTCTTTGTAAATTGATAATATTTTATTAAATAATTCATAAGTATCACCTCTATCAACTCTTTTAGAGAGCCCTAAAAATGTTATGGGACCGATGAGATTTATTTTAGTTTTAATGCCTAATTTTTTTGCTTCTTTGTATTCGTCTATTATTTTTGTAGCATTTAGTTTATATTTATCATCTAGTGAAAGCTCCGGTACAATGTAGTGATAGTTTGTATTAAACCACTTTGTCATCTCCATAGCGACACAATTTTTATCTCCTCTAGCCATGCTAAAATATAGCTCTTCATCTCTTAGGTTTTTAAATCTTTTTGGAATTGCTCCAAGCATTACAGCAGTATCTAGCATATTATCATAAAGTGAAAAATCATTTGAGCTTATAAAATCAATATCAGCCTCTTTTTGATAGTTCCAGTGTCTTTTTTTAAGTTCACTTGCTACTTTTTTTACATCTCCAAATGAGCTATTTTTAGCCCAAAAACTCTCTAATACTTTTTTTAACTCTCTTTGTTCACCAATGCGAGCAAAACCAACTACATAATTTTTTGACATTTTTATATCCTTGTATATTTTTATTTTTAAAGTTTAATTTATTGTGTTTAGGATGTAAAAAGAGGAGGGTGTACACCAGTTCTGCGAAATGCAAAACATACAGTATAAAAAGGACATCTTGGTATAAAATGGTTTAAAAGAAGTGCTATTTTTGTTTTTAAATTATAGTAGCAATTACAATGACAAGGTTTAGAATTTAATTCACAAAGAATCTCAAGTATCTCATCAGGAGGCGACTCATCAAGAGAGTCTTCTTGTGATGAATTTTTATCTTGTATATATGCTTTAGATGAACTTTCACGACTTTGTAGAGTTACCTCTACACTATGAGCTAACATAGATGAAAATGTAAAGTACTTTTTACCAAAGCCGCGAGGAGATTTCATTTTTTACTTACTCTTCTTGTGATTTTTCTTCGTTATGTATCGGTTTCATCGCTGGAAACAGTAAAACATCTCTAATACTATGCTCATTTGTTAAAAGCATAACAAGTCTATCTATTCCAATCCCTTGACCAGCTGCTGGAGCCATTCCGTATGAAAGAGCATCTATAAAGTCCTCATCCATCTCATGTGCCTCATCATCACCTGCATCTTTAGCTTCACATTGATCTTTAAATCTTTCATATTGGTCAACTGGGTCATTTAACTCACTAAATGCATTTGCAATTTCACGACCAGCTATGAAAAGCTCAAACCTTTCAGTAATAGCTGGATTTTCATCACTTCTTCTTGCAAGTGGAGATATCTCAACTGGATACTCTGTGATGAAAGTAGGGTCTATAAGTTTTTCTTCAACAAATTCATCAAAAAGTTCACCTTGAAGTTGTCCAAGATTTAAATTTGGTTTTACAGATATGTTTTTAGATTTTAAAAACTCTACAATTTTTTCTTTATCATTTGTAATTTCAGCAGCAACTCCACCAATGGATGTTAGTGACTCAATAAGTGCAATCT
>JAKISX010000048.1 GCA_021648405.1 Sulfurimonas sp.
TATTAGCAGATGTTTTGGGTGTAAAAGTTAAAATTCCTAAAGTAAATGAGGCTACAGCTTTGGGTGCTGCAATGGCTGCTGGAGTTGGTGCTGGAGTTTATGAAGATTTAGTGAGTGCTGCAAAAGAATTGGTTGTTTGGGACAAAGTATATGAGCCAAATATGGCTAACTTTAAAAAATATAAAAATATAAAACAAAAATGGCAAGAAGTTTACGAAAATCAGTTAGAATTAGTCGATAGAGGCTTAACAGAATCTATGTGGAAAGCGCCAGGATTGTAAGATGAGATATAAAGAGTTAGATACAAACACTCTACTTGATTTTATACAAGATTTAGATAGTGTAAAAGAATTTTTTACTTCAGATGAGCTTAGTGTAGCTGAGATTGGTGATGGAAATTTAAACTATGTATATATTGTTAAATCCAAACAAAATCCAAACAAAGCCCTTATTGTAAAACAAGCAGTAGAGTATTTAAGATGTGTAGGTGAGCAATACCCTTTAAGTCGTCAAAGAATGAGTTTTGAAATACGAGCATTAAAAAAATTTTATGAGTATTTGCCATCAAATCTGCCAAAAATTTATTATGAAAATGAAGATATGAGTTTAGTAATTATGCAATATCTTGGCGAGCATGAGATTATGAGAAAAGGCTTAATACAAAAAACAACTTACCCAAAATTTAGCGAGCATATCTCAACCTATCTGGCTAACATACTTTTTTATACATCATCACTATATTTAAAAAGCGATAAAAAAAGAGAACTTATAGATGAGTTTAACAAAAATACTCAGTTGTGTAAACTAACTGAAGATTTTGTATTTACAACAGCATATATGGAACACGAAACCAACGATAGTGAAAATGTAAATCTTAACCCACATGCTAAAAAATTATTTGCAGATATGGAATTTAAGAGTAAAATTTTACATTTAAAATATAAATTTATGACACAAACAGATTGTTTGCTTCATGGAGATTTACATACTGGCTCAATTATGTTAAATCAAAATGAGACTTTTGTGATAGATCCAGAGTTTGCTTTTGTTGGAGCATTTGGATTTGATATTGGGGCGCTGATTGCTAATTTAGTAAATAACTATATACATCACTCAGTAGTAACAAAAGATGATGAGTTTAAAGATTATATACTTAAAACAATAAAAAAAGTATTGGAGTTATTTGAGATAAAATTTTTAAAATTATGGAATGAGCAAAATGAATCAGCACTTTTAGTTGATGGGTTTTTAGATGAAAATTCATTAAATAGTTTTAAATCAGAGTTTATGAAAAATATTTTAAGAGATAGTATAGGTTTTGCAGGTGCAAAAATAGCAAGACGAGTTTTTGGTGTAGCTGGAGTTGAAGATATCCGTGGTATAGAAAATAAAGGTTTGAGGCAAGAAGCTGAAGTTCTAGCTCTTAAAATTGCAAGAGAGTTTGTGATAAAATATGAAAATTTAAATGATATAAATGAGGTCTTGGAGATGATTAAATATGCAAGGTAGATATAAAGCTTTATGGTTAAATGAAGATGATTTATTAGAAGTGATAGACCAAACAAAATTGCCATTTTCTTATGAAACAAAAGTTTTAAAAACCACAGATGAAATTGTAGCAGCCATAAAAGATATGACGGTGCGTGGTGCTGGGGTTATAGGTAGTGTAGCTGCATTTGGAATCTATGTGGCATGTAGAGAAGTTCAGAGTTATGAAAAGTTAAAAGAAAAAGCAAAACTAATTAGACAATCTCGTCCAACAGCGGTAAACTTGATGTGGGCGGTTGATAAGATGATGAAGTTTTTAAAAGACTCAAAAGATTTAGTAAAAGACTCAAAAGCATATGCAATAAAACTTAATGATGAAGAGGCTCTTGAGAGTCAAAAAATAGCTAGTTTTGGCGCTGATATTATTGAAAAAATACTAAAAAATAAAAATAAGACAAGTATAAATATTTTAACTCATTGTAATGCTGGTTGGCTTGCAGTAATAGATGAGGGGACCGCTTTAGCACCAATATATGAAGCTCAAAGACGCGGTATTGATGTGCATGTATGGGTTGATGAGACACGACCTAGAAATCAAGGTGCAAGTTTGACCGCATGGGAACTCACTCAAAGCGGAGTAAAACATACAATAATTGCGGATAATACAGGCGGTCATCTGATGCAAATAGGTGATGTAGATATGGTAATAACTGGAGCTGATAGAGTAAGTGCAAATGGAGATGTGGCAAATAAAATAGGTACTTATTTAAAAGCTTTGGCCGCAAATGATAACGATATACCTTTTTATGTAGCTATCCCTACTTCAACTTTTGACTTTGATATAAAAGATGGAATGAAAGATATCCCGATTGAGTTAAGAAGTGAAGATGAGGTTAAGTATATGCGTGGAGTTGACGAAGATGGAGTTGTTCGTGAAGTACTGATAACTCCAAAAAACTCACGCGCTATAAATTATGGTTTTGATGTAACGCCAGCTAGACTCATAACTGGGCTTATAACCAACAAGGGAGTTTGCGAGGCAGGTTTTGAAAATATAAAAGAAAAATTTGAAAAGAATATCTAATTGAAAATAATTGAGCTGAAAAGAAAAATACCGAAATTTTTAATAATACCACTATTAATTTTATTCTCTTTTTCTACATATTCTGGAGTAAATAAGCTTAGAGAAAATGCAATTTATGAGACTGTTCATCAATATATGCATTTTGCTACAGTAGCTAGTAGCTTAATACATGAGTTGCAAAAAGAGAGGGGCTACAGTAATGGTTTTATCGCTTCTAATGGTAAATCATTTTTAGTAGAGTTAAAGCAACAAAGAGAACAAAGTAATAAAAAAATAGAAGTTTTAAAAAAATATCTAACTAACTTTGATTTTGATGTATATGAGTTTTCTATTAAAGAACTGCTTAAAGAGCTTTTTGAATCTTTAAATAAAATAGATGAATATAGAGTAATGATGGATACTAACAGGTTGCCTAGTTCTAAGTCTATGGATTATTATACAAAAAATATAAATATATTACTAGAATTGATAGAAAAAGTTATTGGTATTAGTGATGATTCAGAACTTGTTGATTTTATACAATCATATATTATCATGATGAAAGTTAAAGAAAAAGCGGGAATTGAAAGAGCTATTATAAATAGAGTATATAGTCAAGGAAAATTGTCTAATAAAGAGTTTTATAAATTTGGAGAACTTGTTTCTGCTCAAGAAGTGTATATAAAAAATTTTAAAAACATAGCGCTTCAAAGGCATATAGATTTGTTTGAATATAAGATAGATACACACTCTTTTAAGGAGATTGTAAAAGAGCGAAATATTATATATGCAAAAAATTTAAAAAATGAAATTTTATCCTCTATCAAAGAGCATGTTGGATACGGTGGGCTTATTCATGATTTTAAAAATTATGTAATACGAGGAGAAGAAAAATATGCAATAGCTGTTAAAAAACAATATGATAAGCTATTGTCAGAGATTAAAAAATATAAAATAATTGAAGGTGTAACAAAAGAAGAGATAGATAAATTAAATACTATACAAAATGTATTTTTAGAATATGTACAAGGTTTGCCAAAAATAGTTAAGTCATATACAAATGGAGGAACAGTTACAGACATTGATAAAATTGTTAAAGTTGATGATATGCCTGCTATAGAAGCACTTCGAGAGTTAACAACTCACATATATGGTTCTGAGGTAAATTGGTTCAAAAATGCTACATATAGGATAAATGCTTTAAAAAGTATGGAAAACAAAATAGCATCTGATTTACATACTTTAATAGATAATCGCAGTAGAAACCTCTCTATTTTAATAGCAGTTGAAGCTGTTGTGATGTTTGTAATATTAATAATTATATATATATTAGTTGAAATGTTTCGTGAACTTAAAGAATCTGAAAAAAGGCTAAAAAGAGCACAAGCAAATACTAAATCTGGTAGTTATGAGTATTATGTTCAAGATAATTTGCTTCTATGCTCAGATGAACAGTATAAGCTTTTACAAGTAGATAAAAAAAGTTTTATCCCGAAGATAGAGTCTTATATGAAATATATTCACCCTGATGATATAGATATAGTAAAAGATGGTATGGATTTAGCAATAACTTCAAAAATTTTATCTTCATTTGAATATCGTATGATTCTTCCAGATAAAACAGTCCCATATATTAAATCAACTGTTGAGGTTATTAAATATAACAAAAAAGGCAATCCATTAATCATGGTAGGAACTGCTACAGATATTACAGAGTCGAAAAACCTTAAGCAAGAGATTATAGATACACAAAAAGATGTTATATTTACAATGGGTGCTATTGGAGAGAGCAGAAGTAGAGAGACAGGAAAGCATGTTAAGCGTGTTGCAGAATACTCAAAACTTTTATATCTTTTAAGTGGTGCAAATAAAAACGATGCAGAACTTTTAAAAATGGCAAGCCCTATGCATGATATTGGAAAAGTAGGAATTCCAGATAATATACTAAATAAACCTGGAAAATTAACACCTGGGGAGTGGGCTATAATGCAAACTCACTCAGAAATGGGTTATGAAATGCTTAAAAACTCAGATAGAGAGATTTTAAAACTTGCATCAACTGTTGCATTAACACATCATGAAAAATATGATGGTAGTGGATATCCAAGAGGTTTGGTTGCAAATGAAATACCTATAGTTGGTAGAATAACTGCACTTGCAGATGTTTTTGATGCTTTAGGAAGTGATAGATGTTACAAAACAGCATGGGAATTAGATAAAATTTTGGAACTAATCAAAGAAGAAAGAGCTAAACACTTTGATCCACAATTAGTTGATTTATTTCTTGAAAATTTAGATAAATTTTTAGAGATAAGAGATAGATATAAAGATAAATTTTAAAAAAAGTATAAAAACGAAGGAATAAAAAAATATGATAAGTTTATGGCAAGATAATGAAGCAAAAAAATATAAAACAGATTTAGATTTAAGAGTTTATACGTCAAGATTATTAGGGCAAGATAGCTCATTAGTTTTACACGGTGGAGGAAATACATCTGTAAAATCAACTGCAACTAATCTTTTTGGAGAGGTTGAAGATATACTTTATGTTAAGGGAAGCGGTTGGGATTTAGCAACTATTGAAGCTGAGGGTTTTGCTCCTGTCAAAATGGATATGTTGCTTAAAATGGCAGAGCTTAAAGAACTAAACGATGAAGATATGGTTAAAAATCAACGTCTGGCAATGACAAATCCATCAGCTCCAAACCCATCTGTTGAAGCAATTTTACATGCAATTATCCCTTTTAAATTTGTTGATCACACCCACACTGACGCTGTTGTGAGTATCACAAATACAGAGGGTGGAGAAGAAAAGATAAAAAAACTTTATGGTGATAAGGTTTTAATTATCCCTTACATTATGCCTGGATTTGTTCTTGCTAAACTTATTTATGATATGACAAGGGATGTTGATTGGAATACTTTAGAGGGGATGATTTTAATGAATCATGGGCTTTTTACTTTTAATAATGATGCTAAAAAATCTTATGAAAAAACTATAGAGTTAGTTGATAAGGCTGAGAAATATTTAGTTGATAATGGGGCTTTGTTAGATATGTTAGATCCCCGTGTCAAGCACGAGGATGACGAAAAAGTAAAGCACGAGGATGACGAAAAAGTAAAGCATGAGGATGATGAAGTAATACAACTTCATCATTCCGAGCTTGATCAGGAATCTAGTCTATCATTATTAGAACTTGCAAAAATAAGAAAAGAGATATCAACTTTAAAAGGTTACGCCACAATAAGTATCTTAAATGATTCAGACTTGGCAACTTATTTCTCTAAACAAAATATAGAACAAATAGCTACACAAGGTCCACTTACACCTGACCATGTTATAAGAACAAAAAGAATCCCTGCTATTTTAGGGGATGATTTTAAATCTGATTTAAATAATTATATTAAAGACTATGAACAATATTTTGTAAACAACAAAACTAATGAAACTCTTCTAAATCCAGCTCCAAATTTTGCAATACTTGAAAATAAGGGGACACTTTCTTTTGGAAAAAACGCAAAAGAAGCAAATATTATCAAAGATATAAATGAGCATACTTTTGAAGCAATTTTAAAGGCTGAGAAACTAGGTGGTTATAAGGCATTAAGTGCAGCGAATATTTTTGAGGTTGAGTATTGGTCTTTAGAGCAAGCAAAGCTTAAAAAGAGTGCAAATACTCCAGAGTTTAATGGAAAAATCGCAATAGTAACAGGGGCAGCTAGTGGGATAGGTTTAGCAATTTCTAAGATGTTAAATGCAAAGGGTGCAGCAGTCGTGGCTCTTGATATAAATCCAGAGGTTACAAATATTTTCAATAAAACTGACATGATTGGAATTAGATGTGATTTGACTTCAAATGACGATATTAAAAAAGCAGTTGAGGCTTGTGTTAAAAATTTTGGTGGAATTGATATAGTTGTAAGTAATGCTGGAATATTTACACCAAGTGAAAATTTAGACTCTTTAAGTGATGAAAATTGGGAAAAAAGTATAAATATAAATCTTACAGCCCATCAAAAACTTATCAAACAAACAGCTCCATTTTTAAAACTAGGAATCGACCCAGCTATTGTGATGGTAGCTTCTAAAAACTTTCCAGCACCAGGTAAAGGAGCTGCTGCTTACAGTGTAGCAAAAGCGGGTCAAACTCAACTTGCAAGAATTGCAGCGCTTGAGCTTGGCGAGTTTGGAGTAAGGGTAAATACTTTACATCCACATGCTGTATTTGATACAGCAATTTGGACTGATGAGGTTTTAAAAAATCGTGCAAAAGCTTATGATATGAGCGTGCAAGAGTATAAGACAAATAATGTTTTAAAAACAGAGATAAAATCTAGCGATGTAGCAGAATTAGTATGTGCAATGGCTGGAAAAATTTTTGCAAAAACAACAGGTTCACAGGTTGCTATTGATGGTGGAAGCGATAGGATCATATAAGAGATTATTGTGTGCCTAATAAACTAGATTCCCAATCTAGTTGAGAATGACCAAAGGTATCATCCTGAACTTGTAGCACATAAATTTTGCAAAAAAATTAAATTATAATTTTTTTGTAAAGCTCTTATAAAGTACAAATAAAGTAGTATCTCATCTTCAAATATGCAAATCATATGACTTTTTGTCAAAATTAAAATGTGTTTTGTGAACTAGTATATATTTTTATATACTGATAATAATTCAAGGAATTTTATGTATTTATTTACAAGTGAAGTAGTTAGTCCTGGGCATCCAGATAAAGTTGCAGATATTATTGCAGATAGTATAGTTGATAGATTAATCATAGGTGATTCACGCTCTCGCGTTGCGTCTGAAGTTTTTGTAGCTGGTAAGCACATAATTATTGGCGGTGAAGTTACATCAAAAACTAAACTTACAACTGAGCAATATAACCAACTAGTCCATGATGCACTTGTAAAGATAGGTTATGATGGAAATCCTTATTTTACACCTCAAGAGTGCTTGCATCCTGAAAATGTAGATGTGCAGGTTCTTTTAAATGAACAATCACCAGATATTAATCAAGGTGTTGATCAAGAAGATGGTGAAACTGGTGCAGGAGATCAGGGTATTATGTTTGGTTATGCTGATTGTGAAACAAAAAACTTTATGCCAAGCGCTATAACATATGCAAGAGTATTGATGCAAAAAGTGTATGAGTACGCAAAAGCAAACCCTTCAAAACTTGGAATTGATATTAAAACTCAAGTTACTATGGATTATGGTGTAAAAAATAATTTTGAGAGTTGTAAACCACAAAAAATCCATACTATTGTTGTATCAGCTCCATGTGTATCAAGTATGGATATTATAACAGTTAGAGCATTAATACAAGGTCTCATTGATGATGCAGGGCTTCCAACTGAGCTGTATGACAAAAATGATTGTATCATCCATATAAATCCAACTGGAAAATATGTATCACATTCACCTCTTCATGATTCAGGTTTAACGGGTCGTAAACTTATTGTTGATACCTTTGGAGGATATTCACCTATTGGTGGTGGAGCTCAAAGCTCTAAAGATTATACTAAAGTAGATAGAAGTGGATTATATGCGGCTAGATGGATTGCAAAACATATAGTAGCAGCAGGGCTTGCTAAAAAATGTGTAGTTCAACTCTCTTATGCTATTGGTGTAGCTCATCCAACTTCTGTTGCAGTTGACAGTTATGGCACTTGTATAGATGGATTAGATGATGATAAACTTTCAACTTTTGTGCATGATAATTTTTCGCTTACTCCAAACTGGATAACTAAAAAATTTGATTTAGATAAGCCAAGTAAAGAAACTTTTCTTTACGCAGATGTAGCTGCTCGTGGACAAGTTGGGCAGAGTGATTATCCTTGGGAAAAACTATGTGAATTAGAGATGTTTGAGGCTTTAAAGAAGTAAATGAGCAGAGTTTCTTTTGATGAAGCAGTAGCTTTATATGATTTAGATTTGTTTGAACTTGGCGAGATGGCAGATAAAATTCGCCAAGCTAAACATGGTAAAAAAACTTACTTTAATATAAATCGTCATATAAATCCTACAAATATTTGTGCAGATGTTTGTAAATTTTGTGCATATTCAGCAACTCGAAAAAATCCAAATCAATATACTATGACTCATGAAGAGATTTTGGAGATTGTAAAAGATGTTGATTCTCGTGGAGCAAAAGAGGTTCACATAGTGTCTGCTCATAACCCAAATGCTGGGCTTAAATGGTATTTAGAAATTTTTAAAAAAATTAAAACTGCATATCCGCATATCCATGTAAAGGCTTTAACTGCAGCTGAGATTGATTTTTTAGCTCGTGAATATGATAAGACTTATGATGAAATAATTGATTTGATGGTAGAAAATGGAGTTGATAGCATGCCAGGTGGTGGTGCTGAAATTTTTGATGAAAAAATTCGTGAGTATATTTGTAAGGGTAAAGTGACATCCTCACAATGGTTGGATATTCATGAGAAATGGCACTCTAGAGGTAAAAAAAGTAATGTAACGATGCTTTTTGGTCATGTTGAAAGTCGTGAAAATAGAGTTGATCATATGATGAGAATTCGTGACCTACAAGATAAAACAGATGGTTTTAATTCTTTTATTCCCCTTGTTTATCAAACACAAAACAACTATTTAAAAATTAAGAATGATATTACTGCAAATGAGATACTAAAAACTATGGCAATCTCACGCATAGTGCTTGATAATGTGCAAAATATAAAAGCATACTGGGTTACTTCAACTGTAAATCTAGCTCTTGTTTCTCAAGAGTTTGGTGCAAATGATTTAGATGGGACTATAGAAAAAGAGCTTATAAATTCAGCTGCTGGAGCTAAGAGTGCTAATGGTGTAAGTGTACAAGATTTTACTAAACTTATAAAAAATAGTGGATTTATACCTGTTGAGCGTGATAGTTTATATAATGAGATAAAAGAGTGGTAGGCAGATACAAGTAGATTCCCAATCAAGTTGGGAATGACGGGGGTGTGAAGTTGGGAATGACGGATATGTCAAGTTGGGAACGATAAATGTTTTAAGAATAAAATGACACACTTCGTCATCCTCCGACTTGATTGGAGGATCTAATAAAAAAAGAGACAAAATAGAAATCTCAATAATAATTCCAACATATAATAGATATGAGTTTTTAAAAAGAGCTTTAACATCTGTATATGCGCAAACATATCTTCCAAACGAGGTGATAATTGTTGATGATGGCTCAACTGATAATACTTCACAAATAAAAATAGAATTTCCACATGCAAAATATATCTATCAAAAAAATGCTGGAGTATCAAGTGCTAGAAATTTAGGGATAAAAAATTCATCAAATGAATGGATAGCATTTTTAGATTCAGATGATACTTGGCATAAAGATAAACTTCAAAAACAAGTAGATTTTCATAAAAATAATCCAAAAATATTGATGAGTTATACTGATGAGTTGTGGATTAGAGATAACAAAGAGGTGAAAGTCCCAAAAAAGTTTAAAAAACATGGTGGTAATATTTTTGAGAGATGTTTAAGTTATTGTATAATTGCCCCATCTTCTGTTTTAATATCACAAGAGATTCTTAAACAAGTTAAGAATGACGATGGGGTATTTGATGAATCACTTGAAGTTTGTGAAGATTACGATCTTTGGCTTCGTGTAGCATATGAAAATGAGATTGGCTTGATAGATGAAAAACTTATAACAAAGTATGCAGGACACGAAAATCAGCTTAGTTTTAGATATTGGGGGATGGATAGATTTAGAGTTAAATCTTTGGAAAAATTATTGCAAATAGCTGATGAGATTCCAAATCAAGTTTGGAATGACGGAGCTCAAGTTTGGAATGACGGAGCTCAAGTTTGGAATGACGGATTAATGACGGAGCTCAAGTTTGGAATGACGGATCAAGATGAAAATGACGGATTTAAGATTTATAAACACCTTATTATTCAAACATTATTACAAAAATACAATTTGCTTCTTAAAGGTGCTATAAAACATGATAAAATACAAGAGATAAAATTTTATGAAAAAAGACTGAGAGAGTTGAATGAATAACTTAACATCAGAGACAAAATTAACAATACTATATATATTTATAGCTTTTGCTTTTTCAGTAGCTATGCGTATGATATGGGTTTATCAGTTTAATGGATATGAGCCGTTTATGTTTAACGGGCAATTTATGATAAATACTAATGATGGTTACTTTTGGGCTGAGGGGGCTCGTGATATATTAAGTGGAGTATCCCAAGAAAATGATAGATCTCCAATTACTTTAGCAGCCTCACAATTAACAGCTATTTTCGCATATATACTACCATTTTCTTTTGAATCTATTATTTTATACATGAGTGTATTTTTAAGCTCTCTTATAGTAATACCAATAATTTTAATTGCTAAAAACTTTAAAAATTTAGAGATGGGCTTAATTGCAGCACTTTTAGCCAGCATTACTGTGAGTTATTATAATCGTACAATGGTTGGGTATTATGATACTGATATGTTAAATATCGTATTTCCAATGTTTTTCTTATGGTCCATAATTTGGGGAATAAATACAAATCAAAATAGATATTTAATAATTGTTGCGATAGATATTTTACTTTATCGTTGGTGGTATCCACAAAGCTACGCTCTTGAGTTTTCTTTTTTTAGTTTAATATTACTTTATACAATAATTTTTGATAGAAAAAATCTTTATAATTATAAACTACTTGCTATTATAATGATAGCTATGATTAATTTAGATGGGCTTATTAGAGTAGCACTAGTTTTAGGCGTGTTCTATCTTTTTACACAAGAAAAGTTTCAAAAATATGTTTTTTATATTTTTGGTGCATCGATAGTTGCTTTTTTTATAACAGGTGGTTTTACACCTATTTGGGCTCATCTAAAAGGGTACCTTTTTGCTAAAGATGTTATTGTTAACAATGAAGGATTAGGACTACATTTTTATTCAGTTATGCAAACAGTTCGTGAAGCAGGAGAAATTCCTTTTGAAGTGTTTGCAAATCGTATTAGTGGACATAGTATAACTTTTATCCTTTCTTTAGTTGGATATGTGTGGTTGGCTTATAAACATCGTGTTATGCTTTTTGCACTCCCTATGATAGGTCTTGGGTTTTTAGCATGGTATGGTGGACTTAGGTTTACCATATATGCAGTTCCAATACTTGCTATGGGTATTGCTTTTTTAATAACAGAGTTAACTTCAAAGATAACAGATAAAAAAAGTATTAAATATTTTTCATATTTTATGCTTACTCTTGCTATTTTATATCCAAACTATAAACATATTGATAATTATAAAACTCCAACAGTATTTAATGTAGATGAAGTTAAAATATTGGATAAATTAAAAAATATTGCAGATAGAGAAGATTATGTTATTGCTTGGTGGGATTATGGCTATCCTATAAGATACTATTCAGATGTAAAAACTTTAAGTGATGGTGGAAAACATTCTGGTAGTGTTAATTTTGTACCTAGTTTTATTTTAACAAACACACAACAACAAGCCGCAAAAATGGCAAGATTAGATGTTGAGTATACAGAAAACATATTCAAAATTATAAAAGAAAATGCTGAACTAGAAAAACCAAAAAAATTAAATATTTTCTCAAATATTGAAGAGATGACAAAAGACTACGGCTTTTATGATACAAATGATTTTTTACTCTCTTTAGAGACAGATATAGAGCTACCTAAAAAAACTAGAGATATATACTTTTATTTACCATTTAAAATGTTAAATATATATCCAACAGTAAAAATGTTTTCTAATATTGACTTGATGTATGGAAATATATATGAGCGGCCATTCTTTTTTATGAGTAGAAATTATGAAACAAAAGACAATATTACTGATCTTGGCAGGGGTGTTTCTTTGGATTTAAATAAAAAAATCGTACAAATAGGTAGTAATATTATTCCTATAAGGCGATTTGTAAGAACGGCATATAATGATAAAATGGAGCTTCAAGTAAAACAAGAGTTAATGAATTTTTCGTCAAACTATAGTGTGATATTTATGAAAAATTATAATACTATTTTAGTTCTTGATGAAGATACATTTAACTCTTTATATATTCAACTAATGGTTCTTGAAAGGTACGATGAAGACTTGTTTGAGCGAGTGTTGATGAATCCACATGCAAAAATATATAAATTGAAAATATAAAGAATGATATTATGAAAAATAAAATAAAAAAGTGTCTTTTTCCAGCAGCAGGATATGGGACAAGATTTCTTCCAGCTACAAAAGCAATACCAAAAGAGATGTTACCCGTTCTAAAAAAACCATTACTTCAGTATGGTGTAGAAGAAGCTATTGAGGCTGGGCTTGATACTATGGCTATAGTTACAGGTCGTGGTAAGCGTGCTATTGAAGATCATTTTGATATCTCTTATGAACTTGAACATCAGATTAAAGATACCTCTAAAGAGCATTATCTTACAGAGATTAGAGATGTTATAACAAACTGTACTTTTAGTTATACTCGCCAAATTGAAATGAAGGGTTTAGGGCATGCAATTCTTAGTGGCGAAACTTTAATAGGAAAGGAGCCATTTGCTGTAATATTAGCAGATGATTTGTGTGATAATGATGGAGATGCAGTGCTTACGCAGATGATAAGTCTATATGAAAAATATGGATGCTCAATTGTAGCAGTAGAAGAGATTCCTCCAGAGGATTCTAGTAAATATGGCGTAATTGCAGGAGAAAAGATTCCCAGTCGAGCTGAGAATGACGGGAGTAGTGATTCTCAGCTCGACTGGGAATCTAGACTCTATCGCGTTACAGACATGGTAGAAAAACCAGACCCAAAAGATGCCCCATCAAACCTTGCAATAATTGGTCGTTATATATTAACTCCAGATATATTTGACATACTAAGAGAGACTAAACCTGGAAAAGGTGGAGAGATTCAGATAACTGATGCTTTATTTGAACAAGCAAAACAAGGAAATGTTATAGCTTATAAATTTAAGGGTAAAAGGTTTGATTGTGGTTCTGTTAATGGATTTGTACAAGCAACAAATTATTTTTATAATAAAAAGTAAAAAAAATGAATTATACACATAATTTTAATCCTACAATTTCTGATGAAGAAATGTTTAATGAGATAAAAAAAGAGAGTGGAAATATAGGGTATTATAATCTTGTACATCAAGATATTAATCCCTTTAAAGAATATGCAAAGAGTGTAAAACAGACTAATATTGTAGTAATTGGGATAGGTGGTAGTACTCTTGGGACCTATGCAATTTACAAATTTTTAAAACATTCAAAAAAATTAGATAAAAAATTATACTTTTTAGAAAGTACTGACCCAATAGAGTTAAAATCAAAAATAAGTGCAATTGATTTAGAAAATTCTTTATTTATAGTTATTTCAAAATCTGGAACTACTTTAGAGACTATTTCAATATTTAAATATATTAATTCTCTTATAAAATGTGATAAAAATAACACTTTAGTTATAACAGAATATAATTCAAAACTAAGTATTTATGCAAAAACAAACAATATTAAAACATTTGAAATACCAAAAAATGTTGGTGGTAGGTTTTCCGTATTTTCTGTTGTTGGTTTAGTTCCTCTTGCAATCGTAGGGATAGATATAGATGAAATTATAAAAGGAATTAAAGATATATATGATGAGTTTTTTACAAAACAAAAAGTTTATATAAAGCTTTTAAAAAAAGCAAGATTTTTTGCAGAGTATAAAAATAACTTTAATATTAATGTAGTGTTTTCGTATTCATCAAGATTAGATGGTTTTAATAAGTGGTATATTCAATTATGGGGGGAGAGTTTAGGTAAGGTAGATATAAACTCTACTAGACAAGGGCTTACTCCAATTGGAATTATAGGGCCAATAGACCAACACTCTTTTTTACAACTTATAGTTGAGGGCAAAAGAGATAAAACGGTAACTGTAATAAAAGTAGATGATTTTGATAGTGAGCTTAAAATTCCAAATGATAAGCTTGATGGATTAGAAGAGTTTGATTATTTGCAAAATATTACATTTGCTTCACTCATAAATAAGCAAGCAGATGCAACAATAGAATCGATAAATAACTTAGATGATTTACCATGTGATGTTATTACTATTGCGGGTGTAAATGAGCAAAGCATAGCAGGTTTGATGTATGAATATGAATTACTTACATCAATTGTTGCAAAATTTTTATATATAAATGCCTATGATCAACCAGGTGTAGAAGCTGGAAAAATTATTTTAAAAGAAAAACTAAAAAATTAGAAAATGTCGTTTTGGTAGAGAGTGTAAACCTAACTGTGTAAACCCACCTAATATTCCTAAATCACTTCGTATATTTTGACATAATTTCGCTGAAAAATATACTAAGTTGAGGATAAAGCTTTTTTAAAACACTAAAAAAAGAACTTATTAGAAAACAGATATTTGAAACTAGAGAAATAGCATCATCTAAAATATTTGAATATATAGAAATGTGGTACAACTCAAAAAGAAGACATAGCTT
>JAKISX010000049.1 GCA_021648405.1 Sulfurimonas sp.
AAAAATTTGGTTTTACAAATTTCAGTATATTCTCAAAAAATGGAATTTTAACAAGATACACTTTCTTATCTAACTCGTTTGCGATAAGTTGTATTAATCTACTTGTACTTAATGGCTTATCATCAGATATTAAAAAAATACCACTTGCTTTTTTCTCTATTATCTTATCCACTAAATGACAAAGATTTCCAACATAAACCATACTTCTTCGGTTTTGAATCCTACCAAAAGGGAGTATAGGGACTTTTTTAACTAAACTAACTAAACTTTTCATATTGCCAGGAGCATCATATCCATTGACAATAGGAGGTCTGAGAATACTAACACAAAACTCATCATCTTGCAATTTTAATAACTCGTTCTCTGCTTTAAATTTACTTTTAGCATACTCAGTTATTGGATTACATGTGGAGTCTTCATGAATTACACCACTTTGGATCCCACAAACCGCTATACTACTCATAAAAATAAATTGTCTAACTCCTTTATTCTTAGCCTTTTGCCCTAACTTCATAGTCTGAGTAATATTAACCCGCTCATACTCATCTGCGCTAGCCTCATCCATCTGATGAACTAAGGCTGATAGATGAAAAATAATATCAATGCTTTGTAAAGATAAAGAATCAAAGTCATCTTTTAAAAAACTAAATGTTTTTATATTATAAATATCTTTATAGTGCTTAATAAAATATTTTCCAATGAAGCCACTAGCACCTGTAACTAAAATATTCATCGACTAAATTCTTTTTTAAATAGCTCATTATATTTATTTAAAATAATCTCTTTTGAATAATATTTTTCAACAATTATGCGTGCTCTTTTGCCATAATCTTCTAGTTTTGAAAAATTTTTACAAATTTCTTCAAAACTAACTACTAATGCAGCTACATTCTCAGGTTCACATATCCAACCAATTTTATGCTCTTTAATAACCATTGCAATTTCTGATTTATCTTCTCCAATATATAATAATGGCTTAGCTGCTGCCATATTATAATATGATTTACTTGGAACACCTAATCCATACATCTCTTTTGCAAGCGACGATATAGAGATATCTGAAGCATTTAAAAAAGTATCTTGTTCGTCTTGAGAGAAATTACCCCCATAAACAATTTTACTATTTAATGTTGTTAAAATATGATTTTGTATTTTTTCTCGCATTGCCCCATCACCAATAAACAAAAGCCTAAATTTTTCATCTTTTACTAATTCTGCCGCTTTAATTAAAGTTTCAATTCCTTGCACTCTACCCAAATTACCTGCAAATAAAAATACTTTTTTTTCATTTAAATTAAAATTTTTAATTATCTTATTATCATTCTTTTTTTGAGGGATTATTTTTTCATAATCGCACCAATTTTCTATTAATGTTATTGGAACTTTTTGCTTAACTTTAGAAGATACAACTTCCTCCATATCTCGTCCAATTACTATCAGCTCATCTGCGCTCATATATGCATAATCAAAAACTTTTTTAATGCTTTTATATATCAATGAATTTTTATTTTTAATAATACCTGCTGCTAATAAGTTTTCTGGAAAAACATCATATACTAATAAGACATATTTAAAAGTTTTAAATTTTTTAAATATTGCTAATATTAAAATTATAAAAGATGGATTTGTCACTGCAAATATGTAGGTGTCTTTTTTTAAATTCCTATAAGTATAATAACTTAACTTAATACTAGATATTATTAATTTAACAAATCTCAAAACAAATATATTTTTACTAAGCTTGTTTTCTTTAACTCTTATTATTGTTAGATTTTTATTTTTCAACTCTTCACTATTTTGTAAAGTATTATTACAAATGACTTTTATGAGGCTATCATCTGCTAACTTTTTAGCTATTTCAGTTAGATAGTATGATGTTGTTGTTTTACTAGGATAAAAATACTCCGTTACAATTAAAAAATTTTTCTTATTCACTAATATTTCCAATATCATACACTAAAGCTATTGCAATTTTAACCATAAATATAACACCTTATATATTTTATAATATTTAAGATATTATAGCTTAAATATTTTTTAAACCATTCCCCATATTTTTAATTAAGCCTCTTTTGCTATAAATGTTACTCTTTTTGTAATTGTCATACTATTTCCTAATCTTTTTTTGTGTACTATGCTTATTATGGATATTAAATTACAAATAGAAGATATTATTGAAAAAAATGGCTCAGATTTTGAGTTAAGTAAACTTTTTAAAACCTATATAAAAGAATATAAAACTTCATTACCAAAACTTTTTGAGCTAAATCAAGGGAAGGATTTTTTAGTCCGTCATACAAAAAAATTAGATTCTATTATCTCTTTAATGTACAATACTATTTTGAGAAGAGTATTTGGAAACTATCTGCCTATGAGGAACTCTATCCCCATAACTATTGTAGCTCTTGGAAGTTATGGCCGTGAACAACTTTGTATCCATAGCGATATAGATTTACTTATAGTTTATGAAAAAAATGATGGTTTTAACTCCCAAATGATAATAGAAAAACTTTTTTATCTAGCTCTTGATGCTGGACTTAAACTTGGTCACAGAGTTCATGAAATAAACGACCTTTTTAAAGCTAGCAATGAAGATATAACTATACGGACATCTTTAATGGAATCTCGCTTTATTATTGGTTCAAATTTTACTTGGCATGCAACTGGGAGACAACTAAATAAAATTAGACTTCATGAGCAAAAAGAATATATTTTAGCAAAGATTGAAGAGGCTCAAAAAAGATGCAAAAAATATCCAACATCTATGCAACCAAACATCAAAAAGAGTGTTGGTGGGCTTAGAGATTCAAATCTTATTTTTTGGATAGCGCAAACTATTTATGGGATAAATAGTTTAAAAGACTTGAGTGGTAATCTTTTTAGTGATGAAGAGTATAGAGAGTATCGCATAGCGCTAGAATTTCTGTTTCGCGTTAGAAGTGCTCTTCATATTATCACTAACAAACAAGAAGATAGGCTTTTGCTTGAACATATGCCACAAGTTGGTAAAATGTTGGGATTTTCAAATACTAAAAAAATGGCTTCAAAAGTTTTAGCTGCACAATGGAGGATTAGTAATTTCACACAAATATTTGTTAAAAAAATGGTTCGTCCCTACATAGTAGAAGCAACTCATATAAGAAAATTTAGAGAGAGTCGTATTCAAAAAGGGATTTATGAATTAGATGCAAGACTTTATGCATCTTACAATCTAAATATTTTACCAGTATCTGAACTTTTAAAAATACTTATCAATTTAGATGATAAATTTTATCATTTTGATGCTGGATTTTTGAATCAATTTACATATGCAAAAGTTTCACATCCTCTAAGCAAAGAGACATATATACTTATAAAACAATTGTTGCAAAAACAACATATATATAGCTTTTTAAAGCTATTTTACGATGCTGGAATTTTACATGAACTTTTTCCAAACTTTAGAAAAGTTATGCACTTGCCACAATTTGATGGTTATCATCATTATCCTGTAGATATTCACTCAATAAAATGTATACAATCACTTGAAAATATTAAAGAAGCTCACATAAAAGATCTATACAATGAATTAAGTGATGATGAAAAATTAATTTTAAAAATTGTTGTTTTATTTCACGATACTGGTAAAGGTCGCAAACAAGACCATAGTGAAGTTGGCGCAAAACTTATACTCCCTTTTCTTAAAAAACTAGGCTTAAGTGATGAGCTTATTGAACGCTCTGTTTTACTTGTGAAAAATCATGTAAACATGAGTAATGTTGCTTTTAAAGAGAATATTCATAATGAAAAAACTTTATATAAATTTATGTCAAAAATTAAAGATGAAAAAAATCTAAAGCTATTGTACATTTTAACTTACGCAGATATAAATGGCGTTGGTGGAAATGTATATAACTCATTTAACTCTAAACTTTTGCTTGATTTGTATAACTCATCTCTTGAAATTTCTCAAAATAACGATAGAATCACTGATGCAACCAAAAGATTAATTATTGAAAAAAAAGTTAAAAACAATCCTGAATTTACTCAACTACCTAAAATACTACAGAAAAAATTATTAAGTATTGAGTCAAATCTATTTTTTTTCAAACACACACCAATTGATATTATTAAGATTGCTGCTAAAGCTAAACAAACAAAAGAGTATCAGTTTTCAGTACATAATGATAAAGCATTAAGTATTGAAATATACAGAAAAGTCCCTCTAAATCTTGGATTTTTACTTGGAGTTCTAAGTCATTTAGATGTTGGAAGTATGGAAATTATTACACTTTTTGATGATATAAAGTATTTTAAAATTGAGTTTAAACAAAATATAGATGGAGATGAACTACAAGAGGTGCACAATATCATAAATGCTGCTTTTGATATGACCAAACACATAAAAATTCGAAAAGCTGATATAAAAAGAGATGAGATTAGTATAGATTGTGATCACTCTCTAACTCATGCAGAGATAAGTGTAAACACTAAAAATCAAATTGGTCTTCTCGCATATATGATGGATTGTTTTGAAAAACTAAATATAAATATAGTTACTGCTAAAATTCATTCCACAAAACATAAAGTACGAGATAGCTTTTTGATGGACAAAAAAAACAATATATGCAATAATGTCACAAAAATTTATGACTTACTTGTTTCTACACCAAAATGAGCAAAGCCCATTATGGAGGCAGGGACATTTGTCCCTATAACCCCCTAAAGCTACAAAAACTAGTTTTTGAGAAAATACTAAACACAAAGGACAAATAAAATGTGTGGAATAGTTGGATACCTAGGTAACAAAAATACTAAAGAAATTTTACTCTCTGGATTAAAAGAGTTAGAATATCGTGGTTATGATAGTGCTGGAATTGCCGTTTTACAAGATGGAGAGCTTATAAACCATAAGGCTGTTGGTAAATTAGTTAACTTAGAAGAAAAAACAAAAAATTTTGTCACAGATAAATTTGCTGTGGGAATTGGTCATACTAGATGGGCAACTCATGGAAAACCAACTGAACTTAATGCACATCCACATTTAGGCGAGTCGTCTTATGTTGTTCATAATGGTATTATTGAAAACTACGCTGAACTAAAACAAGAACTTCAAAATGATGGTGTTAAATTTTTAAGTCAAACAGATACTGAAGTTATCGTCCATCAGTTTGAGAAAAATTTATTAAAATGTAACAATGAATTTGAAGCATTTAGTAAAACCATCTCTGAATTGAATGGAGCATATGCTACTTTAATTATTACTGCATCACTTCCAGATACTATCTTTTTTGCAAAACATGGTTCACCAATGCTAGTTGGGACAAACGATGAAGATGAAAAATTTTTTGCTTCATCTGATTCTCCACTTATTGGACTTGCTAAAGAGGTAAACTACTTTGAAGATGGTGATTATGGTTATGTTACAAAAGATGAGTTAGTTATTTTTGATAAAGATTCAAAAAAAGTAAAGCCAAATTTTTCAAAACTCTCAACAGATAAGCTTTCAGCTCAAAAAGATGGATATAGATTTTTTATGGAAAAAGAGATTTATGAGCAAAGTGATGTAATTGCAGATACTTTAATAGGAAGATTATCAGATGAAGAGATTATATTTGATGAGATAGATAAAAATCTTTTTGATGGGATTAATGAGATTAAACTGTGTGCATGTGGAACATCTTATCATTCTGCACTCTCAGCATCATATATGTTTGAGAGATATTCAAAAATCAGATGTAGCGTAGAGATTGCAAGTGAATTTAGATACCGCTCACCCATAATGACTAAAGATACTCTTTTTGTAGTTATCTCTCAAAGTGGAGAGACAGCAGATACTTTAGAGACTCTAAAGATGGCAAAAAGAGCTGGCTTAAAAACTTTAGTAATTTGTAATGTAGATAACTCCTCTATGGTACGCGGGGCTGATAATTGTATATTAACTCGTGCTGGGATTGAAAAAGGTGTAGCCTCAACTAAAGCATTTGCAACGCAAGTTACAGTTTTTTGGATGTTAAGCCTTTATGTAGCAAAACTTAAAAAATCATTAACAACGGATGAGTTAAAATATCAAATCCAACTTCTTCGTGAAGTACCTCTTGCAACAAAAGTAAGTGACGATATGCATGAAAGAATTAAAAGACTATCTAAGCGATATCTGCATGGTCATGGGTTTTTCTTTATAGGTCGTGATATATTTTTCCCTTTAGCTCTAGAGGGTGCTTTAAAATTAAAAGAGATTTCATACCTACATGCCGAGGGATATCCAAGCGGTGAGATGAAACATGGACCTATAGCACTTGCTGATCCTGAGCTTTTTACAATAGCCCTACTTCCAGAGCATCTTTTATATGAAAAATCAAAGTCTAATGTAGAGGAATTAAGTGCTAGAGATAGTACTATTTGTGCAATTAGTTCTTTGGATTTCGATAAAGCGGATGATTTTATTAAAATAAATTCATGTAAAGATTATATGCTTGAATTTTTTGAGATGATGATAGTTGTTCAACTATTATCATTAGAGATATCAGTAAGACTTGGAAACGATGTAGATATGCCTAGAAATCTAGCAAAAAGTGTAACAGTAGAATAGTTTAAAATCAAAATAGCAGTGCAACTTCTGCGTCGTTACGCTTGTCACGTACTAAAGTACGCTTCCTCGCTAGACTTCTTGAATTTACATTACTATTTTGATTTTAAACAAATATAAGATACTTAATATTTCAAAATGATCTTTAATAACACTAAATTTTATTAAAATTAAAAGAGTGATGTAGTTACAAGGCGTGTTTGAGGAAGTGTACTATAGTGCACGCACTGACCGAAGGGAACAAGTACTCTTGGGGTGTGACGAAAACAACAACGCGGTAAATGCGTCGCTATTTTAATTTTTTATGTAGAACAAGCACTAACGCCTGGAGGTGTATTTGGCTGTATTGCGTTGTTATCCACCCCACCCTCAGCATTAATTTTTTCTATCTGTGCCCAAATAGATTGAGCAGCGCTCACATATCTTTTTGAAGTCTCAGAACTTGGATCTACAAAAACGATTGGTTTTCCTTCATCTCCACCAGTACGAATACTTGGCTCAATTGGAATCTCGGCAATAATCTTAGTATCAAATTCATCTGCCATAGGTTGAGATGTACCTTTACCAAAAATATCATACTCTACTCCAGTATCTGGAGCGATAAATCCACTCATATTTTCAATTATTCCAGCGATAGGGATATTTAATTTCTTAAACATATCTAATGAACGGCGAGAATCATCTAAAGATACTGCTTGTGGTGTTGTAACAGTTAAACCAACAGTTACTGGTACACTTTGAGCTAAAGTAAGCTGTGCATCACCGGTCCCTGGAGGCATATCAATAACTAACACATCAAGTTCTGACCATAAAATATCGCGTAAAAACTGCTCTATCGCTTTCATAATCATAGCACCACGCCACATAAGCGATTGTCCATCTTCCATTAATGAACCCATAGACATCATCTCTAAACCATAAGCTTTAATAGGAAGAACTTTATTTCCATTTACCTCTGGCTTAATATCTGCAACACCTAACATACGAGGGATATTTGGACCATAAATATCAGCATCTAAAAGACCTACTTTTTTGCCTTGTTGTGCAAGAGCGATAGCTATGTTTACAGATGTAGTTGATTTACCAACCCCACCCTTACCAGAGCTTACCATCAAGAAATTTTTAACTTGCGGAGCTATGTTTTTACCTTTTGATGAAGACTCTTTAGGCATTTGCGGTGATTTAATATTTACAACTACTTTACCAGCAGATACAGCTTTTAGCTCTCTAGTTGCATCATCTGTAATTTGTTGTGCTACCTCTGGAGCTGAAGAAGTTATATCTACTGTAAAACTTACATCAATTCCATCTATTTGTATATCTTTTACAAAACCAAATGTTACGATATCTTTGGTAAAACCTGGATACATAACTTTTGAAAGTGCTGAATTAACTATTTCATTAGTCATTTTTTTTCCTTAGTAAAATTATTTTATTATATAAACTAGATTCTGAATCAAGTTCAGAATGACAAATCAACTCAGAATGACAACTCAAACTCAGAATGACAACTCAAACTCAAAATGACAACTCAAACTCAGAATGACAAATCAAGTTCAGAATGACAAAAACATCAGTCGTCGTCATTCCAAACTTGATTTGGAATCTAGTTTTATTTTTGACACTTTATCATAAATGAGACTATCTAAATCTGATTTAAATCAACTTATGCATTTGCCTTAGCTTCATCTGCTATTTTTTGGATAGCTTCTGGGTTATCCATAATATCTTGAGATATTTTATATGAACAAAATTTAGGTCCACACATAGAACAAAATTCTGCTTCTTTAAATACATCTTGGGGAAGAGTTTCATCATGATACTCACGAGCTCTCTCACCATCAAGTGCTAACTCAAACTGCTTCTCCCAATCAAAAGTATATCTAGCATCACTCATGGCATCATCAATATCTCTAGCGCCTTTTCTTCCACGAGCAATATCAGCAGCGTGAGCAGCAATTTTGTATGCAATGATACCCTCACGAACATCATCAGCGTTTGGAAGTCCTAAGTGCTCTTTAGGTGTTACATAACATAACATAGAAGCTCCATGCCATCCACCAACAGCAGCACCAATAGCTGAACTTATATGATCATATCCAGCAGCAATATCAGTAACTAATGGTCCAAGTATATAAAAAGGAGCTTCATGACAAAGCTCTCGCTGAAGTTTCATGTTACGCTCAACTTGATTTAAAGGGACATGCCCTGGACCCTCTATCATAACTTGAACATCTTTTTCCCAAGCTCTTAGAGTTAAATCTCCAAGAACTTTAAGCTCGCCTAGTTGTGCATCATCACTTGCGTCAGCTAAACAACCAGGACGAAGAGAATCGCCAAGGGAAAGTGCAACATCATATTTTGCACAAATATCTAAAATCTCATCATAAGCTGTATAAAAAGGATTTTCTTTATGGTAGTGCATCATCCAAGCAGCCATTAAAGAACCACCACGAGAAACTATTCCCATTTTTCTTTTTGCAATTTTTGGCATAGTTTCAAGCAAGAAACCAGCATGAATAGTAAAGTATGAAACACCCTGCTGTGCTTGACGCTCTAATACTTCAAGCATAACTTCAATACTTAAATCTTCTATATTGTTTCCAACATCATGAAGAATTTGGTAAATTGGCACAGTTCCAATTGGTATTTTAGATGCTTTTATTACAGCTTTTCTAATTTCATCTAAATCTCCGCCAGTTGAGAGATCCATCGCTGTATCTGCTTTATAATGCTGAGATACCTGCATCTTTTCAACCTCGCCTTGGACATCTGAAGCAATAGCAGATGAACCAATATTTGCATTTATTTTACATGTAGCAGCAATACCGATAGCCATTGGCTCTAGTGAAGTGTGATTTACATTTGCAGGGATAATTAGTCGTCCACGTGCTATCTCACTACGAATTAGTTCTGGTTCTAAGTCTTCAACCTTAGCAACATACTCCATCTCTTGAGTGATAATGCCTTGTTTTGCGTAATACATCTGTGTTCGAA
Source organism: Sulfurimonas sp. (assembly GCA_021648405.1). GTDB lineage: Bacteria > Campylobacterota > Campylobacteria > Campylobacterales > Sulfurimonadaceae > Sulfurimonas. The sequence continues at coordinate 9,566 of JAKISX010000049.1, forward strand.
CAGAGTCATTTTCGCGTTTTTTTACCCATGAAGCTCTCATAGTTTCTCCTGTGTAGTGCAAACTGTACTATATAGGGAGTATATTTTCACTTGTGAAAATGTAGCCCAAATAATAACAAGTTTCCTCTATTATCTTTATTTTTTTCATTATTAGTAGTGGAAATATAATCAAATAAAGTTAATATAAAATAAAGTGGTCTAATTTAGTGAATAATTTCCTCTTTTAAAGCTGAAAATTCACCAGACCAGATAAATTATTAAATTGCTCGTTTAAACTCTGGATATGCTTCAACTCCACATTCATTAACATCCATACCTTCAACTTGAACATCATCTTTAGCTCTAAATTTAAAAAATTTATTTATGATAAACAGCAATGTATATGAAGTTACAAAAACAAATACTCCAACAACTACAACACCCTTTAGTTGTGCCATAAAAGATACGCTATCTATAAATATACCAACAGCTAAAGTTCCCCAAATACCATTAATAAGATGAACTGATAAAGCACCAACGGGATCATCTATTTTTAGTTTGTCAAATAATGGAACAGCAAATACAACCAATGCACCACCAATTAAACCAATTAATATAGGTGTGTGCATATCGTATAAATCTGGTCCTGCAGTAACAGCAACAAGTCCACCTAATGCACCATTTAAAATCATAGTAATATCAAATAATTTATAACGAACATACATAATAATTCCAGCTATTATTGCGCCAGATAAACCAGCTGTATTTGTATTCATAATTGTTTTAGCTACTAAATTAGCATTTTCAACAGATGAAATAGAACCAACACTTCCACCATTAAAACCAAACCAACCTATCCATAGAAGCAATGCCCCTAAAACAACAAGTGGAATATTTGAAGCAGGAATTACTCTAATTTTTCCGTTTTGATAGCGACCTTTTCTAGATCCAATTATTAAAATTGCAGCTAAAAGCGCCCAACCACCAGTTGAGTGAATAACAGTTGAGCCAGCTAAATCATACATATCGATATCAAGCATTGTACCAGCAATAATGTCAGCACCCCAACTAATATTTACTACTAATGGATATATAATTGCACCCATTGCAACAGTAAATATAGCCAAAGGAATCATGTGAGCACGCTCACTTACACCACCACTCATAATATTTACAGTTTTTCCAACAAATGCCATTTGAAATAAAAATGCAGCCCAAATACTTTGAGAACTGTTTTCCCAAGAACCAAAAGCAATTGTATACCCAATGAGCAAAAAGGCCATTGAAGCAATTGAATAAATCATTATATTAGTAGTAAGTACAGCTGAAACATTTTTAGTACGGACTAAACCAGCCTCAAGCATTGCAAAACCAGGCACCATAAAAATGATTAACACCATTGCAAAAAGTGTGAAAAATGTGTCTATTATATATTTAAAATCTGCTTCTAACATCTGTTGTACCCTTTTTCAATTTAATTTTAAAGTGCATTCTATCTAAAATAAACTACCTTTTATATAAAAAAATGATTAAAAAAAAAGCAATAGCAAAACTGAGGAGTGATTTCAAGGATAAAGCATTCTTAATCTAGGCATGGCATAGCTTTACAACAATTGATCAATTTTTAGTCTGTAGTGCCTGATTTTAAGTATCGAAAAGCTCTAAAATCTTTTTTTTAGTCATTGTAATTCTCCAATTATAATTAGTGATTAACTTCGTATGCGTCGCTAATCAAACAAATCCCACCATATTTAGATAAATAAACATATATCTCTTTCGCTATATTTTCAGCCGTTTGTGCATTACAAGAAATTATAATATAACTATTTGCATATGTACCAACCCTGACACTTGAAAGAGACACAACCCCTCTATCTCCTTTTCCTGCTACCTCTTGAATCAATGTATATCCAGTAACATGAAGTTCATCAAGTTTTTTTAATATCTCTGTGAGTATATTATGACTCACTATAATCTCTACTCTTTTTACCGCATTTATTGAAAGTTCTTTATTCATTATTTATCCTTTTATAATCCCCAAAAGTAGCTAATCATCGCATAATAAAGAGGAATACCAATTATTATATTAAAAGGAAACGTAAAACCTATCGCCATTGTAAAGTATGTACCTGCTCTTGCCTCTGGAATAGCATATCGAACAACAGCCGGAACAACGATGTAGGATGCACTTGCAGCAAGTACAGCAAGAAGTAACGCATCTCCAACTGATAAACCAAAAATCCATGCTAACCCCATAGAAACAGTTGCATTTACCACAGGCATCACTATAGAAAAAGCAAACATAAACTTATTTAATCCCTCTGTTGATTCTCTTAGCTGTTTAGCTACAATAAGTCCCATATCAAGAAGGAAAAAAGCTAAGAATCCCATAAACATCTCTTTTATAAATGGTTTCATTATTGCCGCTCCATCAGCACCAGTAATATACCCAATCGTCAAACTTCCCATAAGTAGTAAAAAGGCACCATCAGTAAATGCTTCATGTAAAACTTTTGACATTGATATTTTTGGTGCATCCGCATTTTCTACCTTACCACCTTTTTTTAAAGCCTCCTGCTTTCTAACCATAGCTACTAAAACCATTGCTAATATAATTGCAGGCATCTCCATTAAAACCATCGCAACCGTCATATGACCACCATACTCTAGTTCGTTTGATGTTAAAAATTGTTGGGCTGTTATAAAGGTTACTGCACTTATTGATCCAAATGTAGCTGCAATCGCTGCAGCATCATACGGATTAGTTTTTTTACGAAGTATGAAAAAACTATATATTGGCACAATTGTAGCCATTATTAGAGCTGCTAAAATAGCAAGCGCTCCAACTAAAGAAAGACCAGTGGCAGCCAAGGCAGTTCCGCCTTTAAAGCCTATAGCCAATAGTAAATATAATGAAAGAAATTTACCTATAGCTGGTGGAATTTCTAGATTTGAGCGCAACGAACCAGCAAGCATTCCAAATGCAAAAAACAGAATCACCGGGTTTAATATATTATCAAGTATCCCCACGTTTTAAGTATCCTTTATTTTAAGTTAAATTTACCATAGTATTTACAGATATTTTAAACAAACTACATAAATAGTACTTGTACTCTATGATAAATTTTTAAACTAATTTTAATTATATTTATTTTTAACACTTGAATAGGGTATATTTAAACAAAGGTTACGAAAAGTTACAAATGTATTGAAATTAAATTTAACCAATCTCAGCTAATGCATCTTTTGCATCTTCTAATTTTAAAAATGTCTATGTATTGATTAAAATTTATACAATAATATTGTTCTTAATAGTATAAAATAGCGATATACTAAGTTTTTTTTAAATAGGGAGTAAATTTATGAAAAATAAATTTTTTATGGTTATAGCTTTTTTGTCGTTGCCTCTTGTTGCCTCTGCAGATCAGCTAGATTCAGGAGATACAGCTTGGATGCTAGTAGCTACTGCAATGGTAATGTTAATGACACCAGCAGGACTTGCACTATTTTATGGTGGTATGACACGAAGTAAAAATGTATTAAATACAATGGGTATGAGTCTTATAGCTTTTGCTGTAGGTACTTTAGTTTGGGTTGTTGCGGGTTATTCTATTGCTTTTGGAGAGGGAGATTTCTTTGGAACTGGTAAAGTTCTTTTAGCTGGAGTTACCGATAAAAGTTTAGTAGGAACTGTACCTGAATTTCTTTTTGTAGCATTTCAAGGGACATTTGCAGCTATTGCTGTAGCAATTGCTAGTGGGTCAATGATTGAGAGAGTTAAATTTTCAACATTTTCTATTTTTGTAGCATTATGGATTTTATTAGTTTATGCACCTATTGCACACTGGGCATGGGGTGGTGGTGAGACACTACACTTTGGAGAGATGGACTTTGCAGGTGGCACTGTTGTTCATATCAATGCAGGTGTTGCAGGTTTTGTAGTAGCTATAATATTAGGTAAAAGAAAAGGGTACGGTACATCAGCAATGAAACCATTCTCTCCAGTACTTGCTGTACTTGGTGCAGTATTGTTATGGTTTGGTTGGTTTGGATTTAATGCTGGATCAGCAATCGCGGCTGATGGTATTTCTGGTAATGCATTTCTTATTACCAATGTTGCCGCATCCCTTGGTATAATTGGTTGGTTAATTGCTGAGTATATTGTATATAAAACACCAACATTAATTGGTGCTGCATCTGGTGCTGTTGCTGGTTTAATTGCAATTACTCCTGCAAGTGGTTCTGCTGGTATTACTGGTGCTATTATTATTGGTTTTGTCGGTGGTATCATCGGTTTTATAGGTGTATTTAAATTTAAAAGAATGTTCAAAGTAGATGATAGTCTTGATGCATTTTGGATACATGGACTTGTCGGTATTTGGGGCTCAATTGCAACAGCTATCTTTGTCGCTCCGTACTTCACAGCAGCTGACTACAGCATACCTACTCAATTATTAGCACAAATTAAAGCAATTGGTTTAACTATCGTATATAGTGGTGTTGTAACTGCAATTGTATTTTTTATTGCATCAGCCTTAACAGGTGGTGGCAGAGTTGATGAAGAGACAGAACAGCGTGGTCTTGATGAAGTAGTCCATGGTGAATCAGCGATGAATCTTTAATGATTCATTACTGAATAATGTAAGGTAAAAAGATGGAAAAAAAATTTAGATCTGAGGGTGCAGAGGAAAGAATTAAAAAAGTTGCGATTTTGACATTTATTGTCGCAGTCATCTTCTTTATTTATATGATTTATCTCTCTAAAGCATTATCATATTTATCAAAAGACCCTAAAGCATGTATTAATTGCCATGTTATGAACACTCAATATACAACATGGCGACATAGTTCACACTCTCGTGATGCTACTTGTATTGAGTGTCATCTACCAACAGATGGCATAATTGATAAATATAAAGCAAAAACTATAGATGGTTGGAACCATACTGTAGCGTTTGTTTTTGATACTTATGATCATTCAATCAAAATAACTGAAGATGGAGCAAGTCGTGTTCAAAAAAATTGTATCTCTTGCCATAAAAGTATCGCATCAACTTTAGGTAGTAATGCTAATTTATATCATAACTTTGATGAACGATACGTTGAAAATGGACGAAAATGTTGGTCGTGTCACAAAGAGGTTCCACACGGAAAAGTTAGAGGATTAACAACCACACCAAACAGCTTAGATATAAAATTAACAAATTAAAAAGGAAAATTAGATGAATATACTGTACAAATTACTACTTACAGGAACTGTAGTTGCCCTTGCTGCTATGACACTGCTAGCAGGTAATATAAACAATCGTGAAGCAGAGCGAATTGATCTTTCAACATTACCTATAATC
>JAKISX010000050.1 GCA_021648405.1 Sulfurimonas sp.
TTATTATGATAGTTTAAAAATTAATGATGAAGATTACACTAATTCTAGTGAAAATGTAGCATAGGGTAACAGGTGTTTAGGGAATTAGATTTTTGAAAAAGTTGTCTTGACAAGTTGGGGTAGTATACTTCAAATGCTGTTTCAAAAAAGGACAATTATCTCCTACATTTAAAATTTAATGAAAAATAAAATTTTCTTCACATCGGATATTTTTCTTCAAAGAAAAAATATTTTTATAACTTATCTTTAAAATTTCATACTCTTTGCTAAGGTTTGGAAGTTTAATTTTAAATTCGTCATCCACTTTTTTACCAAGCATTGCACAAGCAAGTGGAGAATGTACTGAGATTAAACCATGTTCTGGTTCAGCTTCTAATACTCCACATATTGTGTAAAGTTCTTCTTCATCTGTGTCAATATTAACAACCTTTACACTGCTTCCAAATCTAACTTTATCATGTGGAATTAAAGATGAATCAATAATTACGGATTTTTGAATCATTGAATTTAGATAAAAAAGTCGCTTGTCTATAAAACGAAGCTTCTCTTTTGCAGCATGATATTCAGCATTTTCACTTCTATCGCCCTGATCTGCTGCTACTTTTTTTTCGTATGCAACTTTAGGTTTATGAACTTCTAATAAAAATTTAAATTCTTGAGTTAGAAGATCATACCCTTCAATAGAAATGGGCTCTTGATTAATGATGAAAACCAGTTATGTAATAAGTTTCTTTATTATCTAGTTTATTTATTGTTACTTTAAATTTATCACTGAAATGTTTTATTTTTTCATGTGCTATCTCTGCTGTTGTAGCATTTGTAGCTTCCACTTTGATTTTAAAATAATCTTCAGAATTTGACATAGCTACATAAGAACTATCGGCTTTTAAATGATCATGTAAATCCATAATATGTTTTTGAATTTTCTTATAACCTACAGTATTTTCTTCTATTTTTTGTAGTTGTGTTAGTAACGCTTCATTTGGTGCGTAACCTAATTGCGTAAGCATTGCATCTCTTTGCATCTGTTTCCTTTTTTTGTTTTATAAAATAATAACAATATTTTGTAAATATTCAGAATTAATTTATTTAGATACACTATAATTGTACTATATTATACGAAAAAAAAGAGGTATTATGACACAAGAGATACTTAAAAAAATAAAGCAACTGCCTCCATTGCCAGAGTCTGCTATGCAAATTGAAGCTGTTTATCAAAATTCAGATTCTAACTTTAGCGATATGGTTAGAATTTTGGAAAAAGACCCTCTTTTAACAGCAGATATTTTAAAAGCTGCAAACTCACCTCTATATGGTTTCTCTCGTGAAATAAATTCAATTTCTCAAGCTGTTGGTTTATTTGGGATGGGTACTGTTCGTGGATTTGCTCTTGCAAGTATTGTAAAAAAAAGTTTTTTGCTTAACCTATCTCCTTATGGTATTTCTGATGAAGTATTCGCAACACTTTGTAAAAGACAACATGCACTTACAATTGCTTGGTGTATTAAAAAAGAAAATAAACTAATGGGTGTGCTGTCTCCTGCTGCATTTCTTGTCGAAATTGGTAAAGTGCTTATAGCTCAACAAATTATAATCCAAAATAAACAAAAAGAGTTTAATGATGCGCTAAAAGAACTTCAAGATGTTGAAGCTGCTGAAGAAAAAGTAATGGGTGTAAAAACTCCTGAAGTTAGTGCTACTATATTTAAATTATGGAAATTTGAGGATGGTTTAATTAATACTATCGCAAATTGTCAAAATCCAGACAAAGCAAAAGATAAAGATAAAAAAGCTGCTCAAATATTAAATGTTGTTCGTGTAGCAGTACCTCTTAATGGTGTTATAACTGAGAAAAGTATTGAAAATGCTAAAGAGCTTATTAAAAAATACAACCTTGATATGGAAAGTTTTGAAAAAGCTCTTGAGAACGATTCATAACCTAAATTGAAATCTCTCCTAATTAGACTTACTCATGGATTGAGTGAGCTAGATATATCCCCTCAAGAATCAAAAGATATAAATAATTTTTTATCTAAAAAATATATTACTAAAAAAAATAATACATATATTTTTAATTCAAAATATCGAGCAGGTACATTAGGTTTAGTACAAAATTCTACTGCTTATTTAAATGTAATAGGCGAAACTACTCGTGATCTGTTTATTGATGAAGGTGACTTAGGTGAAGCTCGCGAAGGCGATTTGATAATTGCTCAAAGAATTCTAGGACAACGAGGTAAACCAAGTGCAAAAATAGCTGAAATAGTTGGTCGCGCACAAACTTATAGTGTAGCTTATGTAAAGCTTACAGATAGTCATAAATCATTAGTTGATATAAAAAATGATTATCCAATTGGTGTTGAGATAACAAAGGAGCAACTAGACAGTTATAAAGTTGGTGAAATATTTAAAATCAATAATCAAAATGGCACTATTATGGAAAGTTTAGGACTGATGGATGATCCGCTAGTTGATGAAAAAATTGTACTTGGAGAATTTAATAAACATGATGAGTTTGATGAAGAGGTTTTAAAAATAGCTAGCTCATTTAAAGAAGTAGATGCAAGCAAGTACCCTTTACGAAAAGATTTAAGAGCTTTAAGCTTTTGCAGTATTGACCCAGTAACTGCAAAAGATTACGATGATGCAATATACTTCGATGATAAAAACACAACTCTTTATGTAGCTATTGCTGATGTGAGTGAATACGTAAAACCATTCGGTGCCATAGATAATGAAGCAATATATAGATGTTTCTCTATATATCTACCACATCGCTCAATCCCTATGCTACCTCGTCAACTTAGTGAAACACTCTGCTCATTACAACCACATGTTGATAGATTAGCTTATGTTTTTGAGATGAAATTAGACCCTAATAGCTTAGAAGTTACAAATTCAAAAGTTTATGAAGCGATAATTCATTCAGATAGGCGATTTAATTATGAAGAGATTGATAGCTATTTTGAGAATAAACTAGGAGCTAAAAATTCTAAAGAAGAAGAAATTTTTAAATGGATAACAAAACTTAGAGTTATAACTGATGACTTAAAGAAAAAACGCTTAAAAGTTGGTTATGATTTTCGCTCTAATGAGATTGAGATGAAGATAGATGAAAAAGGAAAGCTCATATCAACATCTATTGCGAAAGAGACTCCGTCACATGCTTTAATAGAAGATTGTATGCTTTTAGCAAATAAAGCAGCGGCAAATCAGTTTAGCCGCGGAATCTTTCGCATACATGAACAACCATCTCAAAATAAACTACAAAGTCTTTATCAAGAATTGGCGGGTATTGGGATGTTTGTAGATATAAAAGACTCAACTAAAGACACTATATCTGGCATTCAAAAGAGCGCTAGTGTCTTAAACCTTGAAGCTGAAGTTGATGCACTTATAATCCGTTCACAAATGCGTGCTAGATATTCTCCGCTAAATGCTGGTCACTTTGGCTTAGGTTTTGATGCTTATACACATTTTACCTCACCTATTAGAAGATATAGTGATTTAATTGTCCATAGACTCTTAAAAGCTATAAATGCTAAAGATACCCAAGAGGGTTCTTATGTTCTTAGAAATATAGAATCACTAAGTATGACCATTAGCGAAAAAGAGCGTGAAGCTGCTACAATTGAGCAAAACTTTATGGCTAGAAAATTTGCAAGATGGGCAAAAGAAAATCTAACAAAAGTTTTTAATGCTAAAATAATTTCAACAGACCCAGAAGTAAAAGCAGATCTAAATGATGAAATACAGGGCGCTAGACTAATAATTACATCTAATGAAAATGTAGTTTTATTTCAAGATGTTAAAGTTAAATTAGATAAAGTAGATATTGCTAAAGCCAAAATTTATGCAAGCATTGTTGGTGAAAATGTATAAAAATGAGCTAGATAGACATATTCAAAATTCTACTACTTCAAATAGCTTTGTCTTTTTTGGACAAAGTAGTTTCTTGATAGATTTTTATACTAAAAAAATAACAACTATAGCTGATGCATCAATATTGAATTTTTATTATGATGAGTATGATTTTAACTCTGCAAAAGCACATTTAAGCCAAGCATCATTATTTGGTGGTCAAAATATTTTAATAATAAAAAGTGAAAAAAAAATTCCAAAAAAAGATCTTGATATATTTATAGATTTATGTGAAAAAAATAGTGACAATCTTTTTGTATATGCTTACTATGGAAGCGATCATAAAACTTATACAAAAGCATTTGCAAAAAAAACTACCATAAGTGTAAGATTTTTTAATCCAAATCATAACGAATCTCTTAAAATAATAACTGATTTAGCAAAAACAAAAAATGTAAATATAGACAGATATGCTATATCTCATCTTCTAAATATTCATTATGGCGATATAGCACTCTCATCTAATGAAATAGATAAATTTAAAGTCTATGATAAAGCTATAACAACTAAAGATATAGATAGCTTAGTTTTTGGATTAGCAGAGGTTAATATAGATGAACTTATAAAAAAGATTTTAACAAAAAAAGATTTTAAAGATGATCTTTCAAATATTCTCGAACATGGAGAAGATGAGATAAAAATAATCACATCTATTACAGCTTATATTACTCAATTATATATGTTTAACATCTATATACGAGTAAACGGCGCACCAAATGCACTAGAGATTCTAGGTTACCCTGCTCCAAAATTTGTAGTTGATGAAAAAGCAGCTCTTTGTCTAAAGTTTAAACCAAATACATACTACAAACTTCATAATCTACTACTAAGTAGCGAGCTAAATATGAAATCTTCCCATATAGATAAATCTGCGATACTTCTCTCTACTTTAATAAGAGTTCAGCAATTACTTTAAAATATTAATAACTCATTGAGCCTGCGTTAAGAAGCCCTATAGAAATTGACATAAATGCCATCAAAACACCTACTGAAATAACACCTTGATCTATTAGTTTTACAACTGAGTATTTGCCTTTTGACCTTGTCATAATGAAAGCAAAAACTAGCTGAATCAACATGGCAACTCCAGCCCAAATTAGAAAATCAGGATAAGATACTGAACTAATAAGTGCACTATAAAGAGGGATACAAAGACCAAGAATTGCACCACCAAAACCTATTGCAGCTGAAGTATTATTGTCTTTAAATATTAATTTATAATCATCATATGGTGTAACTATTGCATAAAGAAATAGAAAAAGAATAACAACTGCAATAGCAGTTAAAAAGAAAAGTCCAAAAGATAAAAATGATTCTAACAACATAGGTGCATCCTTGTTTAAATTATGATATAGTATCTAATAAGTGTTAATAACTAAGAATAAATAAAAAATTGTGATAAAAACAACAACGCACTAAATGTGCATTGCTATATTAGTTAGTATCTTGGTTAACGATTTTATTTGAACCTATCCAAGGCATCATTTCACGAAGGTTATTACCAGTTTTAGTGATAAGTTTTTCTTTGTCGTTTGCACGTTCAGCGTTCATACGAGGGTAACCTGATTGACCTTCAAGGATGAAGTCTTTTGCAAATCTACCATCTTGAATTTCAGTAAGAATATCACGCATAGCTTGTTTAGACTCTGCATTAATAACGCGTTTACCTGAAACATAATCACCATACTCTGCAGTGTTAGAAATAGAGTATCTCATATCAGCAATACCACCCTCAAACATTAAATCAACAATTAACTTAAGTTCGTGAAGACATTCAAAATATGCAAGTTCAGGGGCATATCCAGCCTCAGTTAAAGTTTCAAATCCAGCTTGAACTAAAGATGTAACACCTCCACAAAGAACTGCTTGCTCACCAAAAAGGTCAGTTTCTGTTTCATCTTTAAAAGTTGTCTCGATAATAGCAGTACGACCACCACCAATAGCAGACGCATAAGAAAGAGCTAACTCTTTAGTAGTTCCAGATGGATTTTGACCAATAGCAATTAAATCTGGAATACCTCCTCCGCGAACAAATTCAGAGCGTACAGTATGCCCAGGAGCCTTTGGAGCTATCATAGTAACATTGATATTAGATGCTGGTTTAACACGACCATAATGGATGTTAAAACCGTGACCAAAAGCGATAGTAGCACCATCTTTTAAATTTGGAGCAATTTCGTTCTCATAAATTTCAGCTTGATTTTCATCTGGCAAAAGAATCATGATAACATCAGCTTTAGCAGTAGCTTCTCCAACCGTTAAAACCTCAAAGTTTTTAGCTTCAGCTTTAGCCCATGAAGAACCATTTTTGCGAAGACCAACAACAACATTAACACCGCTATCTCTTAAGTTTTCTGCGTGTGCGTGCCCTTGAGAACCAAAACCAATCATTGCAACTGTTTTGCTTTTGATTAGGTCTAAACTAGTGTCTTTATCATAATAAACATTTAATGCCATTTGTAATTCCTTAATTTTATTTCATAAAATGAAGGATTCCCTTCATCTATTTTATTACGGTACCTGAAATAATTCAGTTACCTACGCTAACGCTAAGTTTTCTTTAGCAGAAAGCTTATTGCACTAGTGCAATTACATATAAGATATATTAGTTTTATCTTATACTATATGAAAAATTTTGTCGCATTATACTAAAATAAAGCAAAAACTTTTATAATGTCAATAAAACTTAGGAAATGTTATGAAAAAATTTAATTTATTTAATGAAGTAATAGTTGTAAACAAATCAGATTTACAAAATATAATAGCAAAAGGTGAAGAGTTTGGTATAGATATTAATGGAAATATTATAAATAACTCTTCTTATAGTCAAAAAGATATATATATTTTCAAATCTTGTGCAGATGCAGATGTTGAATTAGTTAAATCGTTTGGAAATAAATATCAACTTGTAGAAGACGCTCAAAGAGTTTTAATAAAAGCAGCAGGAAATTGGCAAGCTCTTATTGAAATAAATACTCCAAATGCATCTTATGATGATACAAGTGCTGATGGTGTAGGTGAATTTGAAGACAAAGGACTAGAAGAGATAGGATGGAATGCTGTTGATTTTAATGTTTACTATCGCTCACTTGTAGAAGTTCTTGAGCAAAAGTGCGAGGGAACAGTTCTTTGTATAGAGCAAGATGAGCCATATCAGTTTAGCGGATTAGGTTTCATAGCTGATTATAAAGTAGCGTATGATGTTTTATTTAAGTACGCTCAAGAGAGAATAATAGATGCAATGAAAAATAATGAAGATTATAAAAGAGAGACTCTAAATAGTGACGAACTTAAAGTTTTAGAGTTTTTTAAATTATAATGACAAAAATCACAATAGAATATAAACATCGAGGCTCTATTGAAATTCCTGATAATAGATATGCAAAAGATATTTTTTTTAGAGTCAAACAAGCATATGCTAACCATGAAAAAATGAGTATAAATCTTGTTTTTTCTATAAATAAACTGCAATACCTAAAATCTTACACTAAAGGTGGTGCTGAAGATGAACTAATTAATCTAGATTTTTATATAAAACTAGGGGAAATTTTAGGTTTTAGAACAGATGATGCTTTAAAATTAAAAAATTCAATATATCTTATAAATGATAGTGCCCATAGTAATTTCAACATCACAAAACGAGTAAAACTTGTAAATAAAAAGAAAAAAACTAAAACAAATAAAAGCTTTATGTTTTGGGATATAGAAAACTTTTCAAGCATCTCATCTATTTTTAGCGATTTGATTGAGCCTTTTGATATAGCGGATGAAAACATTTTTTTAGCTGCAAATCCTGATTCTCTTTATTTAAAAAAAACAGAGTGGGAAGCAAATCTTTATGATTATGGAAAAACTCTAAACTCTTTTAATTTTACCAAGTGTGACCATGGTAAAAATGTAGCTGATGATGTACTACTTGAAAAATTTATACAGATGAAACTAAAAAATAGTGACATCTATATGATGACTTTCGATAGGGAATTAAAAGAACGATTTATAGAAGCTACCCATGAAAGTTGTAATCTATTTATTATGGGAAAATAATTTATTTTTAGCTCTTAAATATCTCTGTAAAATAATCATAGCCGAGATAGAATCAATTCTTCCATCACGAATATATTTCATCTCACCTTTGATGAGATTTTCAGCTTCAAGTGAACTTCCTGCTTCATCTTGATAAATCACTTCACCGTCAAAATCAACTAAATTCATGAAGTGCTCAATTCTACGGCGCATCTCATCTTCACTACTGCCTCCAAGAGGAATTCCGATAATTACAATATCAACTTCCCACTCTTTAATGGTTTTTCTTACTTCATCAGATGCTTGATTGCGATTTTTTCTTATAACTGCTGGTAATGGGGTAACTATATCTTTATGAGCTGAATATGCTAAACCTATTCTTTTTAAACCTAAATCAATCGCTATATATTTATTTGCCAAGACAAAAACTTCCAAACATTTTATCTAGCATCTCATCATTTTCAAATGGGCGTGTTATACTTGCCATCTCTTTTACTGCAACATTCAGATGAAATGAAAATATCTCTAATTCTTGGGTCTCTAAAGGCTCATACGCTTCTTTAATATTTTTTATAGTATTCTCTACAGCTGAAATTTGTCTATGTGAGATTAGCATTATCTCATCCGAGGAATTTGTAATATCGATGTAAGATTTTAAAATCTCTACAAGCTCATTTACTTCATCCTTTGAATTTAATTCTAAATCAAAGTTCAATTTAGTATGTGAAAATTTAGACTCTAAATCTATCTTATTTTTAATATAAATAACTTTTTTATCTTTTGCATGTGACTTTATAAGTGAAATAATTTGTTCATCTTCTTCATCTGCATCACGAGAATTATCAAAAAGTGCTACAACTATATCACTCTGCTGTATCGCTTCTAAAGAACGCTCAATACCTATACGCTCTATCTCATCATTTGCTTCACGAATTCCTGCTGTATCTACCATACGAATTAGATGGGTTCCAATTTTTACAGACTCCTCTATAGTATCACGTGTTGTTCCAGCTATATCACTAACAATTGCTCTGTCATAATTAAGAAGTGAATTTAAAAGTGAGCTTTTACCAACATTTGGTTTTCCAACTATTGCCACACGAAAACCCTGCATCAAACCCTCTCTATTTTTACTTATATTTAAAGTTTTTTCTAATGATTTACTTAAAGATTGTAGTTTGTCTTTTATTTGCTGTATTAAATCTTCTGGCAAATCTTCTTCTGCGTAATCGATACTAACTTCACTATAAGCAAGAATATGGATAATCTCATCTCGAATTTGTTCAATATATTTTTTTAGTGAACCCTTCATTTGACGAGCTAATATCTTTGCGGCATCTTCGCTTTTTGCTTCTATTAATTGTGCGATTGCCTCAGCTTCACTCAAATCAATTCGTCCATTAAAAAATGCTCGTTTTGAAAATTCACCAGCTTCTGCTAACCTTGCTCCAGATGTTAAACATGCTTTTAAAATAATTTGTGCAACAATAAAACCGCCATGGCATTGAATCTCAACTACATCTTGGGCAGTAAATGAAAAAGGGGCTTTAAAGTATATTATAATAGCTTCATCAATTAAATCATTTTGTTTATCATATATATTTGAGAGTGTTGCATATCTTGGAGTTAAAGCTTCTTTTTTTGTTAGTTTTAAAGCAATCTCTAAAGCATCATCACCACTAAGTCGAATAATTGCTATTGAACCTATACCATTGGCAGTTGCAATAGCACAGATGGTATCATTTGTTGCTGTGATATTCATTTATTATGATATATTTTAATCCATCACGAGTTGTTCGGATAGCTACATATTTATCAGGATAGGTATTGCGTAACTCTTTAAGTGCTATTTGAACCAATACACCATCAAGTATTTTAGTTTGAGCACGACCATCACGATTTATATTTGCATAAACATTTTCTAAATAACGAATTACGGATTCTTCTTGGTTTTTCAAAAATTCTGCAATCTCTAAACGAAGACCTATTTTATATTTTGTGTTTATCCAATTAAAAAGCATATATGACAAAGCTTTATATCTGTAACCCTCTTTACCTATTAAAAGAGCTGCATCAGCACCACTAAATTCTATGAGTAATGTAGAATCATCATACTGACTTACATCAACTTCATCTATATCAAAACAGATTTTATTAAAAAGGTTGTTGATATCTTTTTTTACTTCTATTGCGATCTCTTTTATATCTATAGTGCTCTCTTGTATTGATTCCTCATAAGATTCTTCATCCATATCAATATCATCTTCAATATCTTCGATATGTTCAAATCCATCACATCTATCATCTTGAATACTAACAAAAGATTGAGGCATTATAGTATTGTTAAATATTTCTTGAGGTTGTTTTTTCTTTTGAGGTTGTTTTTTTTCTGTAAAACTTGCAGAAGTTTCTATTTCTGGTTCTTTTGGTTTATTAATTTTTTTGCTTTGAGTAGGTTCACAAGGGGTTTCTGGATCTATTTTTTTGGTAGCTACAATTATTGCATTTTTTTTAAAAAGCCCTAAAAAACCATTTGTAGGAGCTTGTACCACTTCAATATTTAGATTTGTTATAGAGCATTTTAGTTTTGAAGCAGCTTTTACATAAGCTTCTTCTAGAGTAACTGCTTCAACCTTAATCATCTTTCTTTGCCTCTTGGTTTTTAGCAGCTTCTCTTGCATCCTTTGCATTTGCCATTTGTTGATTTACAATAAACTGCTGAGCTATTGAAAAAAGATTATTTACAAACCAGTAAAGAACTAGACCTGATGGGAAAGTTAAAAAGAAAAATGTAAAAATTAAAGGTAAAAATTTCATAATTTTTTCTTGCATTGGGTCTGTAAAAGTAGTTGGTGTAAGCTTTTGCTGAAAATACATTGACACACCCATAAGGATAGGTAAGATATATGTTGGATCCATACGAGAAAGATCATTTATCCATAGTGCCCATTCAGCACCTTGAAGCTCAACAGCATTTAAAAGTACTCGATAAATTGCAAAAAATACAGGGATTTGTAATAACATTGGCAAACAACCACCAAGTGGATTAGCGCCATGTTTTTTATACATATCCATAACAGCAGCATTCATACGCTGTGGATCGCCTTTGTATTTTGCTTGAACCTCTTTAATTTTTGGCGATATCTCTTTTATTTTTGCCATTGACACCATACCCTTGTATGTTAAAGGGTATAAAACGAGTCTTATTAAAAGTGTTAATGCAACAATAGCCCAACCCCAGTTACCAAAAATTCCATATAACCAAGAAAGAAGAGCAAACAATGGTTTTGAAGCAAATGTAAACCAACCATACTCAATTGCATTAGTTAAAACTGGATTAATGTTTTTAAGTACTTTGTACTCTTTTTGACCTATATAACCATTGAAACTCATATTTTGCAATGCATCAAAATATATTACAGGATTACCTTCACGATCTTGCTCAACTATAATAGTTGTATCTTTTGCAAAACCATACATTATAGATGCTGAGTATTGATCAAATGCAGATATTAATTCAACGCCCGTAAATGACTTGCGTCCCTCTGCATCACCATCTTCTATGATTGTTACAATTTCATCATCTGTGTAAACCATCGCTCCAGCAACTGTCATCATTTGCTCAACAACTTGTGGTCTTTGTCCTAAATATATAAAATGTCTTTTATCCTCTGAAAGATTCACATCTATATCATAGTGCCCATCAGGATAAAAAGTAATCTCTTTTGTAACTGTTAAATTTGATAGTTTTTGAGTTAGTACAACTTTTTGTGGCTGTGAACTAAGCTCAATTTCTGCAACAGAAGCTGTATAAGGAACTTGAGTAGCTTCTTTATTTAAATCATTGTCTAAAAATCTAACAAACAATGGTTTTGTTCCAGTTTTTGAAACTAATTGAGCATGATTCCCATCTTCATCATTATACTTTTCGCGCAAAAGTTCCATAGATGAAATACGCCCTAATGTATCCATTTTTAAAATAAATTCTTTATTTGAAACTGTTAAAATATTATTTGATTGAGCTATATTTACCATCTCTTTAGAGTTTATTGCATGTCCTGCTGCTGCTTCAACTATTTGTTGCGTAGAATCTTGTTTAATTCCAACTTCTTGTGTAGTAGTATTTGCAACTTCTTGTGATTGCTCTGGTGGGAAAATAGCTGTATAAGTTACAAAAAATATAATAGATAGCGCTACTGCTACCATAAGTCTTTTATTTGGTGTCATATTGTCAAACACGGTTACCCTTTGTAGGAAAAATTTTTTATAATGTAAAATTTGTTCTTTTTGTTGGGAACAAGCCAATATTTTATAGAATCGATACCCATTATTGTAGGTTTTTTATGAAGCTTATTTAATAGCGGATATTCTATCCCCCCATCAAATAATTGATTACAACGTAGTATTCTAGTCAAAGTGTTATAAAAAGCACTTAAAAGTGAATTATTCTCGAAGTTTATTTTTGCATATTCGCTACAAGTTGGGTAATATCGACAACTTCCATATCCAAAAAGTGTAAAAAACTTTTGATAAAGCCATAATAATTTAAGTAAAACACTTCGCACGAGTTAATACTTTTTTAAAATCATTCTCTAAATCTTTAAATGGAATTTGACTTGTTGATGGTTTAGCTACAAATACATATGAGCCATCTTTGAGTGATGAAGAGTGCTGAGTAAAAAGAGAACGAAGTCTTCTTTTTGATCGATTTCTAACTACAGCATTACCAATTTTTTTAGTAGCTGTAAAACCTATCTTACTCATGCCCTCTTTTGAAAAATAAAAGAGTACAACCGAATTAGAGTGTGAATTTTTACCTTTGTTATATACATATTGAAACTCTTTATGAGTTTTCAACATATAAAAGCTGCCTAAACTGACAATCTTTTACGACCTTTAGCTCTACGACGGCTTAGTACATTACGACCATTTTTAGTCGACATACGGTGACGAAAACCGTGAGTTCTTTTTCTTGGAGTGTTATGGGGTTGGTATGTTCTTTTCATGCCATTCCTTCATTTAAATTAAGTCCGCAATAATACATAAAAATTACTTAAAGAGTGGTTAAGCTTAGTTTTGTCATACTACTTCCATGAAAAAATTTATTATTCTTTTAATATCATTACTCACATCACTCAATCTGTTTGCTGCACAACCAACTTTGATTCCATTTATAGGGTCTGCATCATATGAAGACAAAAATAAAGAAGCTGATTTTCAGTTTGGAATATACGCTAATATAAAAAGCGAACAAAATAATAGAAATACTTATGAACTTGCGTATGAGCATAAAAATACAACATATTCAACTACTCAAAGTGATACTAGTCAAAATGATTTTACTTTTTTATATACATTCGATGCGTCTGCAACATTAAAGTTTCGTGGAGCTATCCACTATATATTAAGTTCTCTTAAAAAACATAATAACACACTCATAGCACTTGCAGGTATTGAAAAACATAAAAATAAGACTATTTATGGAATCAATATATCCCAATCGAAATATAATGATAACTCTTTAACAAACTATATACATCAGCTAAGTCCTTATTTTGGCATTTTTTTTGGGGAAAAAAATTCTATAATGGGTAATTTTTATGCAAGAATAAATTACGATACTATATATCCAAACGGTAAAAATCAAATTTTAAAGGATGTATATAGTTCTTTTACTATAAGTTTTACACAAAATAAAGGCAAAATGGAAAATACTTTTAGATACTGGACTGGAGAGCAGCTATACGCTGTAAGAAACAATGGATTAACCGTATATAATTTAGATGATATTCATAGTGGTGGATTCTTAATATCTACAAAATATAAATTTTCAAAAAATTATATTGGGCAATTTTCATATATTAGTGAAGATTACAAATCTTACGGTACAAATACTAATTCAAACATGAATAGATTTTTATTATCTACAACTTTTAATTATTAATCTTCATTTTAACATCTCTAAAGTACATTTTTAGTAAAATGTCATATTAATTTTTTCATATTAAGGATTAGGATGCGTGGATATAAGATTTTCGCTGGAACTGCTAGTATTGATTTTGCAAATGAAGTTTGTAAGATTTTAGATGTGCCTTTAGCTAAGGCCCAAACAAAGAGATTTAGTGATGGTGAAATTTCAGTACAAATTGCTGAAAGTGTTCGTGGTCGTGATGTATTTATTATCCAATCTACTGGATCACCATCAAATGATAATTTGATGGAACTTCTTATTATGACAGACGCACTTAGGCGTTCATCTGCATCAAGTATTACAGCTGTTGTTCCATATTATGGTTATGCTAGACAAGACCGCAAAGCTGCCCCTCGTGTACCTATTACAGCAAAACTTGTGGCAAATCTTTATGAAACAGCTGGAATTGATAGGGTTATAACTATTGACCTTCATGCTGGACAAATTCAAGGTTTTTTTGATATCCCTGTTGATAATCTTTATGGCTCAATAACATTTGAGCAATATATAAAAAGTAAAAACCTTAAAAATCCTATTATTGCAAGTCCAGATATTGGCGGTGTAGCAAGGGCAAGATATTTTGCAAAACGGATGGGTCTTGAGATGGTTATAGTTGATAAGCGTCGTGAAAAAGCGAACGAAAGCGAAGTTATGAACATCATAGGAGATGTAGATGGCTACGATATAATTATGATAGATGATATGGTTGATACTGCTGGAACTATGGTAAAAGCTGCAACTGCACTTAAAAATAACGGTGCAACTTCTGTTATGGCCTGTGCTACTCATGGAGTTTTAAGTGGAAAAGCGTATGAAAACTTAGAAAATGGTGAATTAGATGAGCTTATCATTACAAATACACTAACTACAAAACCACATAAAAAAATCAAAGTATTGTCAGTAGCTCCACTTTTTGGTGAAGTTATCCGTCGTGTGTACCACAACGAAAGTGTAAACTCACT
>JAKISX010000051.1 GCA_021648405.1 Sulfurimonas sp.
GCTTCTATCTTAAATTCCTCTGTATATCTTGGTGGCATTTTTAACCTTTAATTATTGATAACAATCTTCTTGTTATTTTATCTAATTAACTGATTAAATTTATGTCTCAATTATAGGGAACATTCCAAGCTCTTAATCAACTCTTTTAATACTTTTTTATCTAAATCAACTTTTTCATCTGAGTATAGATTTCTTTCGATAATATCTATCATCTCTTGCACCTCTTTATCGTCCTTATATGCTAAAAGTTTCATTAGCAAGGCTTTTTCATCTTTTGTATTTAGTTTTTGTATTTTTTTAGACTTTTTAAATGGTTTTAACAACATCAATCCAGCCCCACTTAGCAAGCCTACCAAAAAGATGATTATTGCTGTAATTATAGAAATTTCTTTATTGTTTGAGCTAGTGAGTACTGCTACCTCTTCATCTTTTTTTACAACTAACTCTTCAACTTTTTTTTCATCTATAACATCTATATCTATCGCTTTAGTTGTTATTGTCTTAATTTTTTTTGTTTTTAAATCAAAATATTTTATACTAAATGGTGGTATTGTAAAATCTCTATCTGATATAAATGCCATTTTTTGACTTAAAGTAGTGTCTTTTATCTTAATATCTTCCTCAAAAACACTCACTCCTAAGATTTGAGGTTTAAAATTTTCAATATCTTCTAAATTACCTTTTCCTACTACTTTTATATTTACATTTACAGCTTCATTTGCATTTAGTGTAAGTTTATCTACGCTTACTTCTATACTAAAATCTCCAACAATTTTTATGTTTTGTGGTAATGCTTTTACTTGTATATCTATCTCATTTGAGAAATAAGAGCGCCATTTTAAGTTAGGAATCCAAGAGCCCCAGCTATCTTGAATTCTTGATCTTGTTGCAACTCTCATTTTTGCTTTTTTAATTTTTAAAGCACCTTCTCTTTGTGGTGCTACCTTATAAACTAATTTTGTAATTGTATAATTGTCTTCTTTGTATCTTATTGGCTCTGTCTCACTCTTTATCCAAAAGCCTTGCATGTTTGGTGGCGTAAAATCATTATCAAGCACCTCAACATCAAGACGCTGTTTAAAAAGTAAAGATATCTCAAACTCTTCCCCAACATATAGCTCTTTTTTAGATGGCTCTATAATTAAAATAAAATCACTGTTTGGAGAGATTATTTGCTCTTTTACTTCTATATTTATTTTACTTGTAAGTTCTGTTTTTCCACCAATATTTATCTCTATTGGTTTTATCTCACAAGTTTTTTGAGGCATAAATTTATATGTTAATGTTTGGGATTTTTTTACTGAGTTATTTATCATCTGTATATTAGTTCTTGAGCCAGTTGCTATAACATCTTCTCCACAAAGAGTTGTAATTCGTGGTCGCTTTATACCATCTCCGCTAAGAGTTATAGAGAATGTAACAACTTCTCCTACCTCAACACTTGTTGCATTTACACTAGCTTTAACTCCAGCATATATAACATGCGGGAATAGTATTAAAAATATTAAAAGTTTACCAAGGTTTTTCATCGATATTTGCCTCATTTTGTTTTTGATTATCTAATCTATATAGATATGTTTTTTGATTTAAATTTAGTTTATTAAGCCACTTTTGTTCTTCTTCATCGCCCATTTGTGGCTTAGTTTCGCTTTTATTTTTTTCTTCTTGTTTTTTTTCTTCTGACTTAGAATCTTTTTTATCTTTGTCTTTTTTATCTTCATTCTTTTTACTTTCAGAATCTTTATCTTGTGATTTTTCCTCTTTAGATTTATCGTTTTTTTTATCTTTATCTTTGTTTTCGTTTTTATCTTTATCTTTATCTTTATCTCTTTGTCTTTTTTATCCTCGTCTTTATTCTCTTGCTTGTCCTGCTTTTTTTGTTTTTCTAACTCTTTTAAAACAGCATCTAAATTTTCTCTTATCTCTTTATCTTCTCTTATATCCAAAGACTTTTCGTAACTCTCTTTAGCATTTTTCAAAGAATCTTTTGTAGCACTTTTTACATATGAATTTCCCATATTTGCAAGGTTATTCGCTTTTTGATTGTCCTCTTTAAAATTTGCTTTTTTATAATACTCCAAAGCCTTGTCATATTTTTTTTGTTTGTAATATGCATTTGCAGTATTGTAATTACTTTGAGCATCACTGTTTTTATCTGCATACTCTTTATATATCTTTGCAGACTTTTCATAATCTCCTGCTTCATAAGCCTCTTTTGCTTCATTTAAATCTAAAAAATCTAATACACCAGCTTTAGCATCTGTGTTTATAAGCAATACTAAAAAAAGAATCATAGCATGTGAAAGTTTATTGCTGTTAATTTTTCCTAAAGAGCTTGTAGCAATTAAAATCAATAATAATGCTAAAGAGAGTGGATAATAAAATAAAGGTGTATATTTTTGAATCTCTTGAGCTTTAAGCTCTTTTTTTTCACTTACACTACTAATCTCGCTTAGCATAGCCATTATGTCATTTTGTGAAGTAGTATTTTGAATATATACACCACCTGTAGAGGTAGCTAGCTCAGATATATTTTCATTTAATTTAGAGATTAAAATCACACTATTTTGTTTTATAAATTCGCCATTTTTAAGTTTTATTGGCGCACCTTTTATGGTACCCATGCCCAAAACAAAAATAACTATGTCATTATCTTTAGCAAACTCTATCTCTTTAGCAAAATCATTTTTATCTCCACCATCACTTAAAATAAATAAGTATTTTTTATCAGTTGAAGTTTTTGAGGAGGCTACTACCTCTAACATCGACAAAAGATTTGTACCTTTTTGCGTAATAGAAGTAGTATCTAACTTTGAGAGCAAAAACGCAACTGCTGATGTATCAAAACTCAAAGGCGAAACAAGATATGAATTTTTTGCAAAAGCTACAACGCCAACTCTTTCATCGGCAATCTCTTTTAAAAATTTAAGTGCTTTTTGCTTTGCTAACTCTAGTCGGTTTGGATAAACATCTTGCGCTAACATACTATCGCTTATATCTAATGCTATCATTATGTCTGAACTTTTTGCTTTTATCTCAATTGAGCCATCTTTTATTACAGGTTGTGCCAATGCGATAACAATTAAAACACTACTTATAAAAAATAAAATATTGCGCGTACGGAGAGATAATGAAGATCCACCCACCTTTAATTTCTCCATAACCTCTTTAGAAAAATAGTGCTGAGATGAATCTTTCTTTCGAAATAAAAATCCAAACATTACAAATAATATTGGTAATAAAATATATAAAAAGTATGGATATAAAAAACTCATTTTAAACCCTCTTGTTTTTAAGATATAAATAAAATAAAAGTGAAATCAGAGCTATAAAGAGTGGATAAGTATAATAATATTTTAAATATGAAAATGTTTCATTTTTAATCTCTGATTTTTCAAGTTCATCTATCTTTTTATAAATTTGCAGTAATTCTTGTGCATTTGCAGCTCCAAAAGCCATTCCACCACTCTCTTTAGCAATTTTTACTAACTCTTGAAGATTATACTCATTTGGCATCCCAATACCAATAGGATATATTTTAATCTTCTCTTTTTTTGCCATATCTATAGCTACATCTAATGGAAATTGATTATTTGGTGTATTAAAACCATCTGTCAGTAAAATAATTATTTTTGTTTTAGATTTACTCATCTTTAGTAGATTTACACCTTGAGCAATAGACTCATAAAGTGCAGTATATCTTCCTGCCATACCTATATATAAGTTATTCACAATGCCACTTAAAATATTTTCATCATAAGTTAAAGGTGAAGCTATAAATGAATAAGCTCCAAAAACAACTAAACCAATGTTATCATTTTTTCTTTTATCTATAAAATCACTAACTATCTCTTTTACAACATCAAAGCGAGTTGAGTTAGGATTGGACATATCAAAACCCATAGCCTGCATAGATTGAGAAGCATCAAGGACTAATGCTATCTCATATCCATCTTTTGGTTCAAGCTCATAAGGTTCATCTTTTACAGGACTCATAAGAGCTACTACCATCATAATAATTATTAGCCATTTTAAAAAAAACAAAAGCTTAGAACTACTAACAGAGTTTTTTAAAAAACTTTGTGTATGTGGAAAATAAAATGATTGAACTCTTTGTTTACAAAAAAAGGCACATGCTATAAAAATTAAAATCACTAAAATAAATAAAGGATATTCAAAATAGATTTCATTAAACATTAATCATATCCTTATAATTTTTTATATTTTTTATTATCTCTTCATCAAATTTATTAATATTTTTTTTATACTTATATTGTTCTAGTTGTGTAATTATTTTTTCAAAAATTTGTTGATGTTTATCGCTATCATTTTTAAATAAATCGCCATAAAGAGTTATTGCATATGCTGTTTTTTTTGTATCACTAAAGTCTAAAGTATCTAATAGTTTAAAATACTCTTTTCTTTGGTTGTATGAGTTTTTATTTTTAAACCATCTATATGAAAAAAAGATAATTACACATACCAACATCAAAGCGATTAAAGAGATGCCTAAAAAGTAATATAAAGAATACTCTTGAACATCAACTATTGTTTTAATGTCGTGAAGTTTAATTTCATAGTTTTTTTCTTGCATCTATCTACCCTCAAACAATCTTCTAAGATTTACACTAACTATATCATCTGTATATACTTTAGTAAATCTTATTTGATGTTTACGAAATATTTCATAAAGTTTATGGTCATGAATATATACCTTTTTAGCATAAGTTTTTACACTCGAAGCATTGAAGTTGCCCTCTAAAACTGCACCATTTTCAGGGTCAACTAACGAGGAGAAACCCATTTCTGGTGGATTTTCTTCAAGCCTATCGCGAACCACTATACAAACTACTTCATGTTTTTTAGCCAAAAGTGCAAAATTTGGAATCTCAAAAAAATCTCCAATAATTAAAATCAAAGATTTTCTTTTTAATCTTTTATATAAAGTATCAGCTATAATTTTAAAATCTACTTTTTTATTTAGGGCATTAAATTCCAAAATTTCATTTGTAAGTTTACGAACTTGATGAAGCTTTTTACTAGGCTTTGCATGTGAGTTCATTTTGTCTGTAAAAATATATGAACTTAAAATATCTCCATTTTTTACAGCAGAAAAACCTAAAAGTGCATTTATTTCAGCAATACTTTCTTGTTTAAATTTTTTAGAACCAAAATGTACACTTCCATTTAAGATAGATACAAGAACAACATTAAGCTCTCTTTCTTCACGAAAAATTTTAATAAAAGGGCGTTGCATCTTAGCTGTGATATTCCAATCAATATGGCGTATATCATCTCCAGCCATATACTCGCGCAGTTCTATAAAATCATATCCCTCTCCAACAAAAATAGATGGGTTATTTCCAACCATTTCACTAAAGACTTGTCGTCTTGCACGAACTAAGATTTTTTGCAATTTACTCATCTTAATACCTAACTAGCTACGGTATTGCTACTGTCTCTAAAACTTTTTGTATAATTTCATCAGTTGTAATACCCTCAGCTTCAGCTTCATAAGTTAAAACTATGCGATGACGCATCAGCTCTTTGGCAATATAAGCAACATCTACAGGTGTTACAAAATCTTTCTCACGCATATATGCCATCGCTTTTACAGCTTTAAACATATCTATACTTACTCGTGGGGATGCACCAAATTGTATATATTCACTAATTGATTCTAATCCATATTCATTTGGATTTCTTGTAGCATTTACAAGCTCAATCATATATTTTTCAACTTCATCATCAACATGCACAGCTTTTATAGATTCTTTTATTTCATCTAATTCATCTTTATTTGCAACAGCTTGTATCTTCTCAAAATTACCACTAGATATTCGTCTTGCAATTTCTAACTCTTCATCTTTAGTGTTGTAATCTACTACTATTTTTAACATAAAACGATCAAGTTGAGCTTCTGGAAGTTGATATACACCCTCTTGTTCAACTGGATTTTGAGTAGCCATAACAAAAAATGGAGGTTCTATTTTAAATGTATTGTCGCCTAAGGTTACTT
Organism: Sulfurimonas sp.; assembly: GCA_021648405.1. GTDB lineage: Bacteria > Campylobacterota > Campylobacteria > Campylobacterales > Sulfurimonadaceae > Sulfurimonas. The sequence goes on from JAKISX010000051.1 coordinate 6,020, forward strand.
GTTTTTCTTGCATAACTTCAAGTAAAGCCGATTGAACTTTTGCTGGGGCACGATTAATCTCATCTGCAAGTAAAAGATTTGTAAAAATTGGACCTTTTTTGATTTTAAAGGCATTGTTTTGTGGATCATATATCTCAGCACCCAAAATATCTGAGGGGAGTAAATCAGGAGTAAATTGAGCGCGCTTAAAATTCAAGCCTAATGCTGAAGCCAAGGCATTTACAGTTGTTGTTTTTGCTAGTCCTGGAACACCCTCTATGAGGATATGCCCCTCACATAAAAGTGCAATAAGAAGCGAATCTATCATCTTGTCTTGACCAACAACTACTTTAGCTACCTCTGCTTTAATTTGCTTTAGTTTATTCATTAATATACCTATACTTTAATTTATGCAAGTATAGCAAATGGTAGTAAATCATTAATTACCAGTGATAAATTTTATTATCCCTATCTCTTTGATTTTTTTCTCATATTTAGCTGTTTTTTGTATAGCATCTTTAAAACCTTTACTTGAGCCATCTTTTGTTTTATATACAGTGCTTGAGACTACATCTGCATTTTTATTTGTCACTTTAATTGTAGTTTGCCTAAGTGCAAAAGTAAGATTTGCAAAATTATCATTTGTTGATTTATATTTTCTTTTTTTTGCTTTTGTGGTTATGCTAAGTAAAACATTGTAGTTAGAATTATTAAAAGTGGTGTTTTTTTCACTTAGTTTTGTTTTTATAAGCGAAGCTAAGCTTTTAGAATTTTCATCCCAAACTATCTTATATACTAACTCATTTTGTGCCTTACGAATCTCTTTTGTATAATTAAGATATCTTGATTTATATAGCATCTCATCGTAAGATTGGTTTAGTGCATACAGTAGTGGAAAATAACCATCTGTTTCTTTTAAATATTTTTCTATTTTTACAGATAATTTCAGCTTCTCAAACATATTGGCATCTAAAAAAAACTGCCACTCTTGCTTTAATTTATCATCAACTTTATCTAACTTTCTTTCATAAGTTTTTGTAAGTATATCTCTATCTACTTCAACTAGTAAAATCCACTGCGCCTTATCTTTTAGACTCTCAATCACCTTAACATCTGTATATTGTATATTTTTTGATTTACTAACTACATCACTTTTGGTCTCTCTTAAAACACTCTCATCTCCATCTTGACGAGAGGCAGTTACAGAGGAAGAAAATTTAGAAGATACATCAACTAATATTTTTGCACTAATTATTGAAAGTGCATCACTTTTTGCATCTTTTTGAGTTTCACCATATCCAACAGCATAAAAATATTTTGCATTATCAGCTGGTGGATTATCTATCCATTGCTTTTGTATATCACTTTTTTCTATTTTTGTTATAGGTACCGAAGCTCCACATCCATTAAAAAATATAAAAATCAAAAATATAAAAAAACTTTTCACATATATAGCTATCATCTGCTAATCCTTATTTGTCATTTTTAGTTCATGTGCAAGTAAAATCACTTCAGTTATATCTTTATATTTTTGCGCTAAATGTATCTGTTTGGATGCATAGTAAGTTCCCATAAATATATTTGGTAAAAAATAAACTGCATTTTTAACAAGTCTAAAAATGCGCTTATTATATTTTCTTTGTAAGTTAGATGGTACATACATCTTAGCTATAGCTAAAGATTTAAGCTCAGTTGGAAACTTCATTATTATATCATTTTGTATAGTATTTGTTAATGCTAAGGCAAAAGAAGCATAAGCTTCAATAGCTCCTGATTGTATCTCTTTTGAGACTATATTTATATTATTAGCCAAATTTACATAATTTTTATCATCTATATTTATTTCATTTTTTATCGCTATGATTGCATTATCAAGTAATATATAATATATCATCTCTTTCTCATTAGCAATAGATTCAGCTTGCTTTATTTGCTCATCTAAAGTGAATAATTCTTGTTTAATTTGTAGTTTTTTTCTATTAGTTAAAAATTTATAATATACTTTTTCTTCTTTAGTTTTAACTTGTGCTTCATCCATTTTTAATCTTGATTCATTTTGGGCTTTTTGTGATTTCAAAGTTGCAACTTCATCATAAGCATCTAACATATCATTTTGAGCTAACATTAAATCTTTTTGCATACCAACAGGAGTAAGTGATATCATCGCTTCACTTAAGTTTTGGTAAACATCTCCACTAATAGCTTCAATATCAACTATACTTCCATCTTTAAACTCTAAAAAATTATTTAAGGAGCCATTATAATTAAATATATCTGGCCAATTTTTAGAGTTTTTTCCATAAAATGCCTCTGTTCTTTGAATAACTCTATATGAAAGTGGAGAAATTGTTTGATTCATAAGCATTGCAGCAAAATGCCCATAATCACCAAACTTACTCATGGCTACAGAGGAGCCGAGCAATCTTCTTTGAAGAAAATCTGTATAGTGAGAAGTAGCATAATAAGGGTCTTTTTGAAGCTTATTGGCAATTCGTTGCTTTTGGGTATCTTCTAATTCACTACTAATAGCTTTTGGCCAAGAAGCATCTGCAGATATTGGCATCTCAAATGCCATCATATTATTTTGTCTAAGTATTGTCATGCCAATAGCTACACGATTTACTTGTTTTTCTAAAGTAGGAACTTCCATCTGAGAGGTAAAACTCTCTTGAAGTGAGGTACAACCACTCATAATAATACCAATTGCACCAACTAACAAACCATTAATTAACAATGACTTGGTTTTTTTCATACTTGTTACCCTCTTTAGTATATAAGCAATTCTAACAAAAAATAAATAATTCTAGATTAAGAACAAAATATTTTTGTACATCCATTTTTAAATTTTGAATTTTATTTTAAGCCATCAAATAAGCATATTATCTTAATTAATGTATAATGGATAAAAAATGATAAAGAGTTATAGTGTCTGATATTCCACATGTTCCAGTTTTGTATAGAGAAGTTTTAGATGTAGCTAATGGCGCAGGTAATGGCATTGTTATTGATTGTACTATGGGTTTTGCTGGACATTCATCTATAATATGTGAAGCAAACTTAAATGTAAAGCTTATTGGAATTGATCAAGATATTACAGCAATAAAATTTAGCACTAAAAGACTTGAGCCCTTTAAAGATAGAGTAGATATCAAAAAAGGTAGATTTTCACATGTTATTAAAGATATTTTAGAGGAATATAACTCTAAAGACATTAAATTAGTCCTAGCAGATATTGGTGTAAGTTCACTTCAGCTGGACAATAAAGAGCGTGGTTTTTCTTTTGAGAGCGATAATCTTGATATGCGTATGGATAAAGACTCCCCTTTAAGTGCTAGTGATGTTGTAAATAACTACTCAACTTCAGAGTTACAAAGAGTTTTACTAGAGTATGGTGAACTTAGAAATTATAAAAAAATAGCATCTGTAATTATTTCAAATAGACCATTTAACTCTGCAAAAGAGTTAAGCGAATGTGTTAAGTCACATATGCCAAAGGGTAAAAAAATTCATCCAGCTACATTACTTATGCAGGCTATTCGTATTGAGGTAAATGATGAATTAGGTGAGTTAAAAAATCTACTTCAATCCTTAAAAGAAGCATCATTAGAGCATGCCAAAATAGCTATCATATCTTTTCATTCACTTGAAGATAGAATTGTTAAAAAAACATTCGCCTCTTGGGCATCTTCGTGTATATGTCCCCCACAAATTATGCGTTGTGAATGTGGTAATAACCACTCGCTAGGGAAGATTTTAACAAAAAAACCTATAACTGCACAAAAAGATGAACTTAAACAAAATCCAAGAAGTAGAAGTGCAAAACTTAGAGTATTTGAAATGAGTTGTAAATGAGTTCTAAAGATATACTTTTAGATGAGATTGAGTCAGTATTAGTACCTCAAAAAAAACTTGATTTGCAGTATTTTATTTACATTGTGTTAATTCTTTGTATGATAATGATTGTATTATTCCCAAAAGTTTATATAACACAGCAAATTTATTTTAAAAGTAGAGAGATATCAAAACTAAAATCTGAATATGATACTTTAAAAGAAGAAAACAAAGTGATAGGCGCTTCAGTAGAAGCTATAAAATATAAAAATCAAGTCTTAGATACTATTTTTTAAGGAATTTATTGATGTTAAGAAGTTTCTTAGAGTTTGCTATTGATAAACCATTGTTAAATCATATTTTACTTATGTTTATAGTAGTATTATCAATATTTGCCTATATAAATATACCAAAAGAAATTTTTCCACCAATGAATATGGATAAAATCAATATTAATGGTGGTTACGCTGGTACTTCTGCTGATGTTTTAGACAAAATGGTTGTTAAAACAATTGAAGATGATTTACAAAATATAGATGAACTTGATGTTGTAAAAACAATTATAAAAAATGGTTCATTTTTTATAAGAGCTGACATTAAACCAAACTCAGATAATATTTTGGTTTTAAATGATGTAAAAGACATAATAAGTACAGCAAAAAAAGATTTACCAGCAGATATGGCTGAACCAATTGCAAAAATCAAACTACATACTTACCCATTAGTTTTAATTGCTTTAGCTGGTGATGTTGATAAAAGAGAGCTTTTAGCTAAAGCTCAAGAGTTAAAAACTAAACTGAGTGTCTTAAAAGATTTAAGCGATATTACTATCCGTGGAGACGCTGATGAAGAATTAGTTGTTAAATTAAATAAACAAAAAATTGTAGCATATGACCTTCAGCCAAAGTTAGTTGTTTTAGCACTAAAAGATTTAAGCTCAATATTTCCAATAGGGACAATCAAAGAAAAAGGTGCTCATCTTTATATATCTACATATAATGGTGAAAAAACTAAAGAAGATTTAGAAAATACCATCATAAGTGTTGGTAATGTTAGAGTTAGAGTTGGCGATATAACTGATGTTTCATTTGAACTAAGTGATGGCGCAGAAATTTCACATTTTAATGGGCAACAAAATGTAGCATTAAATATTACAAAAGCAAAAACTGGAAACTCTATAGAGCTTGCGAAACAGATACGAGAAATATTAAAAGTATCAGCACAAGAAAATGTAGGTATCAAATATGAGATATATTCAGATACATCTATTTGGATTAAAAACCGTCTAAATGTAGTTTTTTCAAATATTGCTTTTGGCTTAATGCTTGTGTTTATAGCTATGCTAGTTTTTGTTGACCGTGGAATTGCTATGGTTGTAGCTATAGGAATACCTGTAAGTTTTATGATCGGTTTAATAGTTACGCAACTAATGGGAGATAGTATAAATATGCTATCTTTACTTGGCGCATTAATTGCCCTTGGGATGCTTGTTGATGAAGCTATTGTTGTAGCTGAAAATATTTATAGGCACATGGAAGAGGGGATGGAAAGAAGGGAGGCTGCAATAGTTGGGGCAATGGAGATGTTTCCAGCAGTTCTAGCTGCTACTTTAACTACAGTATTTGCATTTTTACCAATGTTGCTACTTAGTGGAGATATGGGGATGTTTATTAAAATAATTCCTATTATGATATCTGTTTTATTGTTGTCATCACTCTTTGAAGCTTTTTACTTTTTACCATTACATGCACACGATTTTTTAAGAGTAAAAAAATCAAATAGCTATACTAAAAAAATATGGAACAAGCTGTATTCTTTACACGATAGGGCACTTCATTTTGTATTTAAAAAAAAGATAATCTCTTTAGTAATAATAGTAAGCTCAATTCTTTTTGTTACAGGAGTTTTAATAAAAAATTCAAAATTTCAACTTTTTCCAGATTTTGATAATACACAAATCCATGTATATGGAAATGTAAATATAAATAACAAACTTGAAGATACAGAAAAAATAGTAGCTGCTTTGGAGAAAGAACTCTTAAAAAATATGTCTGATGATGATAAATCTTCCATAACTGGTGTTATTGGGTTTAAAATGAATGCAAAAAATCATATAGATACTGGTGAAAATATGTTTCATATATTTATCGATTTACATGAACGCGCACCTTCAAATTTATTTGATAGATATATTAGTCCAATTCTCTCTCTTGATTATGATGGAGATGTACTTATTCGTGAACGCGAAGCAAAAGCAATAGCTAAAGATATAGATAAAATTGTAAAACCTTTTAGAGAACTAGAAGATAAATATGGAAAATTATTTGAAGAAATAGTTGTTAAAGTGCCAGGTGCTGGGATTATAGCACATGACTTTGAGGTTAGCTTAAGTTCACAAAATAATAAAAATATTGTAGAAGCTATAGATTATATTGGTGAGGAATTATCAAAAATAAAAGGTGTTAAAAATATTGTAAATGATGCAAATATTGGTGCAAGAGAGCTAAAGCTTCGTGTAAATGGATATGGGCAAGAACTTGGATTTAATGAAGAGATGATATCAGCTGAACTTCGTTCTTATTATCTAAAAGGTGAATATGGAAAAATGTTTGATGATACTGGACTTGTACGCATTAAGATTGAGAGTGATATAAATGAACTAATATCTTCAATTGACACAATAGAGCTTCAAGTCCCATCAAGCGAGCAGTTTGTAGCACTAAGTGATATATGTGATTTCATATATAGACAAGATTTTATAAAATTAAAAAAAGAGGACGGCGTCCGTATTAGAACAGCCTTTGCATCATTGGATAAAGAAATTGTAACTTCATCTGAGGTAATAGCTAGAATGCAAGGTGCATTTAAAAAACTTGAAGATGATGGTTTTAAAATTGAGATAAAAGGTGAAGAAAAAGAAAATGCTAAAAATACAAAAGAGATGATGCAGTCAGCTCTTATAGCAATTTTTCTAATTTTTATCACTTTAGTTTGGCTTTTTGATTCAATTAAAAAACCTTTAATTGTTCTTAGTACAATCCCTCTTGTATTAATGGGCGTATATTTAGGTCATTTAATCATGGGTATAAACCTTACCATGCCTGGGATGATTGGTATAGTAGGGCTCGCTGGAGTTGTTGTAAATGATGGGCTAATAATGGTAAATTTTATAAAAAAAGCAAAAAATACAGAGGAGTTAATAAAACTTGCAAAAACTAGATTAAGACCAATTTTATTAACATCAATTACAACAGTATTAGGTTTATCCACTTTAATCTTTTTTGCATCTGGTCAAGCTGTTATACTTCAACCAATGGCAATATCCTTAGGTTATGGAATAGCATGGGCAACTTTGCTTAATCTTGTATATGTTCCTCTTTTATATGCAGTTGTGTATAGGATTAAAGAGCCTTTAACAAAAGTTTGATTATAATTGCATCATTAATTTAAATGGAGTAGTTTTATGCCTGAACTGTTTACCTTTATAGGTGCTGTTTTTGGAGTCTCACATCCTGCAGACCCAGAAATTTATAAAAATGTTATATATATATTTCATGTGTTACTTGCGGCTTGTCTTGCATTATTTCTTGTAAGAATGGCTATGAAAAACTTGAAGCAAGTTCCAACAGGGGCTCAAAATGTAATGGAAGCGTATATTTCTGGTGTCCTTCAAATGGGAACTGATACTATGGGCAAAATAGAAGCTCGTCGTTATTTTCCTCTTGTTGCTACAATTGGTTTATTTGTTTGTATAGCTAACTTAATTGGTATTGTTCCCGGATTTGAAGCTCCAACAGCATTTTTAGAGTTTGCATTTTCTTTAGCTATAGTAGTGTTCATTTACTATAACTTTGAGGGTATCCGTCGCAATGGCGTTATAAAGTACTTCAAACATTTTTTAGGGCCTGTTTGGTGGTTGTACTGGTTAATGTTCCCAATTGAGATAGTATCGCATTTTTCAAGACTTGTATCTTTATCTTTTCGTCTTTTTGGAAATGTAAAAGGTGATGATATGTTTTTGATGGTAATCTTGATGCTTGCCCCATGGATTATGCCAATGATTCCATTTGCACTTCTTACATTTATGGCTTTTTTACAAGCATTCATCTTTATGATATTAACATATGTGTACCTAGCTGGTGCAGTTATAATGGAAGACCACTAGTAAAAAGCATGAAATATGCTTGAAGATAAATTCAATAAAATTACAAGCTTTTTACTCGGAGCATCATGGGCTATAGTTTTTTTTGGTGCTATAATTACATTTAAAACTTTCCTTTTTTTGGGTTTAGCAGTTACAATCTTTTTAACTCTTCTTTTTATAATAATATCACTTTTTATGATTTTAGTTCTTGATGCATTTGCAGTAAATAGAGAGAAACTCCAAGAGGTAAAAAAACAAACAAAACTTTTAGAAGATATTTACGCAAGGCGAAACTAATGCTAAATCCAACTGTTAGAAAAAATATAACTAGTGGTAAAAATGTAGCTATAGTTTTAAAGCAAGACCAAAAAAGTAAAATATTAACTTATGGGATAGTAAGAGATATTTTAACCTCGTCTGCGACTCATCCACACGGTATTAAAGTACGCCTAATGAGTAAAGAAGTAGGGCGAGTTAAAGAAATTTTATAGCATAATTTCGCTAAAATAGATAAATTATTAATCTATCCAAGGAAATTTATGTTTGAAACAGTTATCGGTCTTGAAGTCCATGTACAATTAAACACAAAAACTAAACTTTTTTGCTCATGTCCAACGAGTTTTAATCACAAACAAAATGTAAATACTTGCCCAACTTGTTTAGCGCTTCCTGGAGCACTTCCAGTCTTAAACAAAGAGGTTTTGCAAAAAGCAATTATGCTTGGTACTGCCCTTGGTGCTACTGTTAATCGTACCTCTTATTTTGATCGTAAGTCATACTTTTATCCTGATAGCCCATCAGCTTATCAAATTACACAATTTTATAAACCCATCATACAAAATGGTACGCTAGATATTGACTTTGAGGATGG
>JAKISX010000052.1 GCA_021648405.1 Sulfurimonas sp.
TGATAACTTTTCAAACAGCATGGCTAAAAACCTACTATCCAAATGAGTTTATGGCAGCACTTCTTACATCAGATAAAGATAATACAGATAAAGTTGTTCGCTATATTGATGAAATAAAAAGGATGGGAATTGAGTTAAGCCCCCCAGATATTTGTGATTCTCAATTAGAGTTTTCTGCTATAAATAAAGATGGTCAGGAAAAAATTCTTTTTGGTCTTGGTGCTATTAAAGGTGTTGGCTCAGCTGCGATAGAATCAATGCTAAAAGAAAGAGAAGAAAATGGTGAGTATATATCATTACAAGATTTCGTAAATAGAATTGAGCCGAGTAAGGTTAATAAGCGTGTAATTGAGTCATCCATAAAAGCTGGTGGTTTTGATAGGTTTGGATATTCTCGTAAAGCATTACTTGATCAAATAGAGTTGATTATTGATACAGCAAAAAATGCTAGTGAAGCTAAAAAAAATGTTGTTGGAAGTTTATTTGGCAATGATGCTGAGATAACTACTATAGAATTAAACCTAACAAACTCAGATGAATACGAATTAAAATCAATTTTAGAGTTTGAAAAGGATACCTTAGGTTTTTATGTAAGCGGACATCCACTTGATGAGTATAGACAAAAGATAGATGAGCTAAACTATACACTTTCTTCTGAAATAGAGGGTGTAAAAGATGATAGTTTTGTAGTTTTTATTGGTAAAGTTGAAGATATTACTAAAAAAGTATCTAAAAAAGGAAACCAGTTTGGGATTGTTAATCTTATGGATTTTCATGGAAATATTGAGATTATGCTTTTTGCAGATAAGCTAAAACAATTAGATGATATGAACCTTGATGAGCCAATAGCTTTTAAAGCAAAAATAACCCATACAGAGATGTTTGTCAGAATTGGCGTTACAAAAATAATGACACTGCGTGAAGCTGCAAAAGAGACAAAAAAAGTTAAAAAAGAGGTGCGAGAAGTTCCAGAAATCCCGCTTCATTTATCGATAAGATTAGATGAGAATACAAAAGTTTTAGATGAATTATATACACTTGTAAGACAAAATCAAGGTAATCGTGAGTTAAAACTAACAATCATCTCAAAACTTCAAAATATAGTTATAAACTCAGGAATTAGAGTAAATAACAACATTATAAAAGCACTTGATGGTAATGTAAATGTGGATATATTAGATCCTGAATCAAGTTCAGGATGACAAAGGCACCGTCATTTCAAACCTGACTTGGAATAAAGTTCAAGATGACAAATGCACCGTCATTTCAAACCTGATTTGGAATAAAGTTCAAGATGACAAAAGTTCCAGTGCCTCGTCATTCCAAACTTGATTTGGAATCTAGTTTATTAGTTGTACAAGAAGTCTAATCTAAATACCAAATATTAAAAGCAGTACAGGCAAAAGCAATAGATCAGCTACAATTGCCATAAACATAGCAAGCATTGTCAATAATCCAAAATATATAGTTGGAATAAAATTTGATAGTGTAAGGATAGAAAAACCAATCACTATGATGGTAGATGTGTAAAACATTGCCCTCCCAATACTAGCATGCGAGTTAAATATAGCTGTTTTTGTGTCTTTAGTTTCTTTATACTCTAAAACAAACCTGTATATATAGTGTATAGTATTATCAACAGCAATCCCTATACTTATAGCTGCAATGGTTATGGTCATCATATCTAATGGGATGTTCAGCCATCCCATAAATCCAAAAATAACACTTACAGGAATTGCATTTGCAACTATTGCAATGGTTGCTATCTTTAAACTTTTAAAAAGTGCTAAAAACATAAAAAACAATATAAATAAAACAACTCCAATAGTTTTAATTTGAGAATCAAAAAGTGATTGAAGCATATTGTTATAGATTACTAAAAGATTTGATACTTTGTACTCTTCATATTTTGGATTTATCATCTCATTTAAATCTTTATCAATTTTTTTAAGCAATAAATCTCTTTGTAGATTTTCTTGAGAGTCCATAATCCTTGTGCTAATTCTAACTTTATTATTTTCAATATCTATATAAGGGGATAAAATAATTTTTTTATACTTTTGAGGTAATTCTTGATACAAAAGTGCTAAAGTTAGGGAGTCTGCTTCTTTGCCATCATTTAAAGTTTTGATAATTTCACCCATTGTAGCAAGCGATAGTACTTTTCCAATTGGTTCTAGCGAATCAAGATAATCATGTACTTTTTTTATCTTTTGTAGTTTATTTTGAGTGAACCAATATTTTTCTTTATCTATTTTATTTTCTTCAAATTCATCTTCAAATTCATCTAGCTCTTCATCGCTATTTTGATCAATAATTTCTATAGATTTTATGTTATCACTATCTTCTTTGAATGTCAAAATAACATCAAGAGGAGTAGTCCCTCCAAGTTTTTTATCAATCAGTACCATCCCTTGATATATCTCTGTATCTTGCTTAAAGTAGTCTATAAAACTATTTTCAACTCTAAGCTTACTAGCGCCAGTTATTGCAAATACTACAACAATGAGTGTTAAAGCAAGAATAGTTTTTTTGTAGGTATAAGCAATGTAAGCCATCTTAAAAGTAAATGGTTTATCGTTAGCATCTGATTTTTTTTCATCACTTTTATTAAAGAAAATTAGAACAATTGGGAAAAGAATAAATGTAGTAACTAAAGACACAACAATACCAAGACTCATCATCCAGCCAAAATTTATAATAGGAAGTATATTACTAACAACTAAAGAGCTAAATCCAGCTATAGTTGTAATAACTACGAAAAAAGACGGCTTAGACATAGAAGTTACTGTATTTAAAAGTAAGTTTTTTTGGCTGTCGTTTCTATTTTTAGCATATAATTCTTTGTATTTTATAATTAAATGCACCACTAATGACATATTCATTATGAGTTGTAGAGAGATATAGTTTGAAGACACTATAGTTATTTCTAAACCAAAAAGAGATATCAAACCGCTAGTAATGACAAGAGATACACTACATATAAATAGTGCTATTATAACCCATTGTATTTTTTTTAGAAGTAAGTATAAGACTATTATTAATAAAATAACTATTACAAGTCCAAAAGTTTTCAAATCATATTTTACAAACTTAACCATATCATCAGCAATCATATCTGCTCCACCGAGGTGAAGTTTTATCTTTTCATTTTTAAGCTCAAATGATTTTAAAATAGATCTTATCTCATTAATAGATTGATGAGTTTTTTCTCTAGCAATATCTCTATGTTTTTTTAGTTTTATTTGTATATTTTTTAAATTATTTCTCTCATTATTTGTTAAAAGTCTCTCTTTTTTTAAGAATAAAAATTTATCTCTAGCATCTATTAAATCATAATATATATTATCTCTTTTTAGATTTATAGATATTGCTGTTGTTTTAAAGTCATCACTTACTAAGTTTTGTTTATAGATAGGGGAGTTCAAAAATTCATGTTTAACTAGTTCTTTATCTATGTTTTTAGATTGAAGCGTTTTTACATCTTTTACTAGCTCTTGAATCGGTCTTGGCGGGGATTGTAAAAGTGGAACATTTACAATAGAGTTTATAGACTCTACTATCTCTATGTTTTTTATCTCTTTACTTATGTTTTCAATATTTTTAATATTTTCATCACTTAGTAGATAGTCTTGCACACTATATACAACTACTAAAAGATTTGGTGCCTCAAAGCGTTTTGAAATTTCTCTTGTATATTTTAAATCTTTATCACCCTCAAGCAAAAGTGTTTCAGCGCTAGCATCTATCTCTAATTTTAATGCAGATAGAGCCATTATAGCTACAAATACAGCCATGAGAGATAAAACTATTTTTGGATATTTTAAAAGATGATTTTTATAAATATTTTTTAGCATTAATATTTTTTATTTTGAAATTACTTCCATAAGAGCATAGATGGTATTTGTTTGAAGGAACTCTTTAAATTGTGCCTTATCAGTTTTAAGGATACTTACTCCTAAAATTTCTACATCATAGATAAGCCAATTATCTTTATTTAACTTTTGATTTTTAGGTTTATAATATTTATATATTATCTCTAGTTTTTTGTTATTATTTACAAGATCGGTTATTAAATATATTCTATTTTTTTTTGGCTGTTGAATCTCTTTTACTTCAACTACTTCATTACTATATTTATCTAGTTTTGAAGAGTATGATTTTTCCATCCTTTTTACATAGAGTTTAGTAAATTTTTTTTTGTTCTCAGCATTTAATTCTTTCCATGCTTTTTTGCCAAGGCTGAGTTTTGCCATTAACTCAAAATCAAATGTTGGTGTTAGCAAATCTATGATTTTATTGTTTCTTTTAGAAATAGGTATATTTTTATTTTGAACTATAATAATAATTTTATCCATTTTGTCTAATAGTTTATTTTTTACATCTATTTGCTCATTTGCAATTAAATTTTGCGTAAATACAAATATACTAAATATAAATAAAATTTTTTTAAAGATATTACTCATTTTTTTTATTCCTTTATTTGTTTATCTCTATATTGTTCATAAACATCTCTTAAATATGGATATAAGTCTATCGAATCTTCTTTAAGTCTATCATAGCTATCTACATTTAGTGAAAATTCATTTACATATTCATAGGATTTTGCCCCTAAATAAGTCCACCATGTATCTGTTAATGTAAACCATTCTCTATTGGTATAATCAATAGGGTTAAGGTATGAATCTGGTATTATACTTATTGCATCTCTTAAGTTTGATGGTCCAAAAAGTGGTAATACAATATGTGGCCCGCCTCCAACACCATAGTAGCCTAATGTTTGACCAAAATCTTCTTCATGTGCCTCTAGATTAAAATAATTTTTTGCAGGATCAAATAATCCTAAAATACCAATAGTAGTATTTAGAACAAATCTTCCAGTTTCTTCAGCAGCATTTTGAAATTTAGCTTGAAGAATATTATTAGTAACCCTAGTTGGATATTGAAGATTATTAAAAAGATTGCTAATGCTTTTTCTTATTTCGTAGTGTATTACTGTATTATAACCTCTTGAGATAGGTGTTAAAGCATAAATATAAAGTTTGTCATTAAAACTTGTCATAAACCTATTGTAACCACTAAATGGATCAAATATATCTTTTGTTTTAGTATCATCTTCAAATTCATCAAATAACTCATCATTCATATCTTCATCTGTAGTTAATTTTTTTTCTTGAGGATAAGTACTAGCATTAATTTGACTAATATCTTTTGAACTACATCCAGTAAAAAAAACAAGAGCTAGGCAAAGGATATACAATAATTTCAACATTAAAACCTCTATTGTTTACAAATTAATGAATTATATTGAATTATGTATAAATTAATAATTAATTAAATTATATTTGAAGTTATTCCTAGGTAGATTTCTGTATAATTTTAAAATTACGCTAAGGATAAATATGAATAAAAAAGATTTTAATGAGGGTTTATTGGGCTTTTTAGACGCATCCCCTACGCCTTTTCATGCTACATTAAATATGACAATGATGTTTAAAAATGCTGGATTTATTAAACTTTTAGAAGAGGAGAAATGGGAGTTAGAACAGGGTAAAAAATATTTTGTTACTCGTAATGATTCTTCCATAATTGCTTTTACATATCCTAAGGTAAAAAATTATACTATGATTGGTGCCCACACAGATTCACCAAATCTTAAACTGAAGCCAAACCCTGTGATTAAAGAGCATGGTGTTGTAAAGTTTGGAGTTGAGAGTTATGGCGGGCTTCTTTTAAACCCTTGGTTTGATAGAGATTTATCTTTGGCTGGTCGTGTATCTTACCTTGATTCTAGTGATAAATTAAAAGATGCCCTTATAGATATTAAAAAACCTATAGCAATCATCCCATCTCTTGCTATCCATCTTGATGATAAAGCAAACAAAGAAAGAACTGTGAATAAACAAACAGATATTTGTCCAATACTTACAACAAATGATGACTTTGAGTTTGATGAATTTTTAAAGTGCCAACTATCAAAGGCTGATATCTTAGATGTGAAAGAGCTTTATGCAAGTGAGCTTAGTTTTTATGATACACAAAAAGCCTCTTTTGTTGGACTTCATGATGATTTTATTGCTAGTGCTAGAATAGATAATCTTCTTTCGTGTTATGTTGGTATGCTTAGTATCTGTAGTGTTGAAGTAGATAAACCGATGCTTTTTATTGCTAGTGATCATGAAGAGGTTGGAAGTGAATCAACATCTGGGGCAGGGGGATCATTTTTGGAAAATACTTTGAAGCGGATGTTTAAAGATTATGATGATTATATGAAGATGATACGAACTTCTATAATGATAAGTGCTGATAACGCACACGCTATCCATCCAAACTATCCAACTAAACATGACTCAAACCATGCTCCACATATAAATAAAGGATGTGTTATAAAAGTAAATGCAAATCAAAGATACGCATCTAACTCTAAAACTATCTCAAAATTTATGAATATTGCTTCAAAACTAGATGAGCCAATTCAAAATTTTGTAACAAAAAGCGATATGGGTTGCGGCTCAACTATAGGACCCATTACTGCAACTAGACTTGGGATAGAAACCATAGATGTAGGGCTTCCAACATTTGCTATGCACTCTATTCGTGAATTATGTGGGAGTGGTGATGCTTTTTCGCTTTACAAAACAGTTGTTGGATTTAACGCGTGAGTCAAACTCAAATAACTCAAGAAGAACTATCTCTTTTAATTGAGCAAACATATAAAGTTGAAAATGAGTTTAATGAGTTAAAGTCTTCTTATGAACATCTACAAGATACAATAGAAAGAGTTGTAGAATTTTTACCAAATGCAATTTGGATTGTGGATGAAAATAACAATGTTTTTTTACAAAATTCAAAAGCTAGGGAGTTGTGGCAATTATTTGAACTATTAGAATTTAAAGGTGATGATTATGAACTTAATTTTGAAGATAAGTCATATCTAATTAAAAGCTCTACATATAAAGATAAAAAAATGTTTTCAACTACGGACATAACAGAGCAAAAGCGTAAAGAAAATTTAGCAACTATGGGGCAGATGGCTGCTCATTTTTCTCATGAAATAAGAAATCCAATAGGCTCAATCTCTCTTTTGAGCTCAACTCTAAAAAAGCGTGTAATTCCAGAAAATATACCTATTGTTGAAGAGATACAAAATTCTGTTTATAAAATAGAAAGAATAATAAATGCCACCTTGATGTTCTCTAAAGGTGTTCAGGTAAATAAAAAGGTTTTTTCGTGGTACACACTTCAAAAAAATCTTATATTAGCGTGTGGATATTATGGTTATACTAAAGAGATTCATTTCAAATTTCCAGATACTGATTTTGAGATAGATGGTGATTTTGAATTATTAGAGATTCTTTTTACAAACTTTTTATTTAATGCTATTGATGCGATAGAGTTAGATGAAAATGAAGATGGCTATATAGAATTAAAGTATAAATTTAGAGATAATAAACATAAGTTTTATATTTATGATAGTGGTATAGCTATAGAAAATAAAAACGAGCTATTTGAAGCTTTTAAATCAACAAAAATAAAAGGAAATGGGTTAGGTTTAGTTCTTTGTCGAGAGATTGCTGAAGCTCATGATGGTGGAGTAGAACTTTTAAATAATGACAAAAAATGCTTTGGAATATATATTGCTTAATGCATTATAAAAAGAATAAATATGCATGAAAAAAAGATAACAGCGCTTTTAGAGTATGTAAAAATAGATAAATTTTATATATCTTGTCATTTTAGATGTAAGGTTACAAATAAAACTGTTATAAGCACTGTTGCATTTGAACCTTTTGATGGAAAAATTGAATTTACATTCCAAGATATAGTTTTTAATCCAATAAAGTCATATAATAGATACTATCACACTCCTATAACTATTTTTAATGAAAAATACAAAGACACTATTGTTCAAAAAGCATTTGAAAAAGTGTCTAAATATTTTAAATGGGACGCTACTACTCAAAACTATATTTATATTATTAAAGGTATCTAGTTGCATAAACAAAAAGTTGAAATATCAGGTGCTACTATCGATTTTTTTAAATATGAAGAAAATGGTTTAACATATTATGAGTTTAATGCTACACAATGCTCACCTCCACAACCGATGATTAATGCTATGAGTGGCTTGAGAATGTTACAAAGTAAAGATGATAGACTTGTTGGTATATTTTTTCATGAGCCAGTGCCACTCTACAATAGATTAGGCGATCAATTTTCACATGAAGCTGTGGCTTTAGAAAGTGGAGATTATAAAATAATTTTCAAAAGAGCTATATAGCAACCTTAATATTTTTTAATAATTACACGATTTAACCCTTTATTAGCTAATACAAACTATAATGCTTTTTTTATTTTAAGGAATATTATGAAACAACTTTTAAATTTTTTTGGTTCGATGAAAACAATGGTAGTCTTGATGTTAATCCTTGCTTTTGTATCAGGTTATGCAACATTTATTGAAAATGACTATGGAATAATGACAGCTAAAGCTGATATCTATAATGCTAGATGGTTTGAAATTCTAATATTTCTTTTAGTAGTTAATTTAATAATTAATATGTTTAAGTATAAAATGTTTACTATGAAAAAGGCACCATTGCTTATTTTTCATACAGCTTTAATAATTATAATGGTTGGTGCAGTTATTACTCGTTATATTGGTTATGAGGGTACTATGCATATTCGCGAAGGCACTAAGTCAAACACTATGTCCAGCTCAAACACTTATTTTACGCTAACAGCTACTGCTAATTCTAAAAAAGTTACTACTCAAGAAAGTTTATACTTATCAAAAAGATCTTCTAATTCTATAACTTCATCACTTGAAATTGATGGAAAAAAAGTTGATGTTAAGTTGATAGAGTATATTCCTGATGCTGTAGATAAACTTATTGCAAGCAATGATGGTGTAGCTGCGTTAGAGTTAATGATATCAGGTAATCAACAGAGTAAAGAAATTATTCTAAAAGAGGGCTCGTTTTATGAAACTAGTTCATACATTCTTGATTTTAATTCAAATGAAAAATTTACCAAAGAAGTTATATCTATTTTTGTAAAAGATAGTAAGCTTTATTTAAATCATTCAAAAAATTTACAATATATGAATATGACTGATAGATCAGAGGGTCTATTAGAAGCTAGTGATAATCAAGTTTTTAATACAGGAATTCTGCTCTCTGATAAAAAAATTGGATTCATTTTAAGAAAATTTTACCCACACTCTGAAAACTTGATAGTATCAAATCCAAATGCCTCGCCTCAAAAACCAGGAATAGATGCTTTGTTATTTAATGTAACTGTAGATGGTGTCTCAGAAGAGGTTATGATTTTTGGTCAAGCTGGTCGAATAGCAAAAGAAACTCATATTAATATAAACGGTATTGATGTAAACCTTTCTTATGGCGCGAAATTATTAACAATACCTTTTTATGTTTATTTAAAAGATTTTCAAATGGATAGATTTCCTGGTTCTATGAGCCCATCTTCTTATGCTAGTGAAGTAAAACTTATAGATGAGGAGCAAAACATTAGCTTTGATTACAGAATATTTATGAATAATATTTTAGAACATCGTGGATTTAGATTTTTTCAATCATCTTACGATATGGATGAAAAAGGTACTGTTTTATCTGTAAACAATGACCCAGGTACCCTTCCATCTTATTTAGGTTACCTGCTCCTTGGTATTGGAATGTTTTGGTCGCTTTTTTCAAAAAAGAATAGATTTGCAAAATTAGCTAAAAAAGCAAAAGATATTAGTGAAAAAAATGCAGTTGCTATTTTGATTTCACTTGGTTTGATAGCTACAGCTACTCCATCTCAAGCACAAGAGATAAACCCTATTGTGAAAAGAATTATAAGTTTTGATAAAGAGCATGCAAGTAATTTTGGTGCTATAATAATACAGGATGCTAGTGGCAGAATGAAGCCACTTGATACATTAGCAACTGAGATTATGGCAAAGCTACATAGTTCTAGCAGTTTAAAAATAGGAAGTTACACATTAACTCCTAATCAAGTAATACTTGGGATGATGGTATCTCCTGATGCTTATCGAAATATTAAAATTATTAAAACAAAAAATAAACATATAAATAGACTTATTGGAGCAAAAGAAGATGCAGGATATGCTTCTTTTGCACAATTTTTTGATGACGCAGTGCAAACTAGAGGATATAAATTAAGAAACCTTGTTGATGAAGCTAATAGAAAACAACCTAAAAATAGAGATAAACTAGATAATGAGGTTTTAAAAATTGATGAACGCATAAATATAACTTACTCCGTTTTTACAGGGCAATTAGTTCAAATGTGGCCAAAACCAAATGATGCAAATAATAAATGGTTTGGAACAATAGAGTCGCTTGAGACATTTACGCCAGAGGATGGACAAATAGTTAGAGATTTGGCGCTTAATTATTTTACAGCTATGGAAGAAGCTATAAAAACATCTGATTGGAGTGAAGCAGACAAAGCTTTGGTTAATATAACAAACCATCAAATAAAATATTCTGAGAATATATATCCAAGTAAAGCTAAAATAGCAGCAGAGGTGTTTTATAATAAAGCTAATATATTTGAGAGACTATATCCGCTTTATCTTTTACTTGGATTTGTGTTGTTGATTTTTAGCTTTACAAAAATTTTAAAACCAAGTTTTAATATAAATATTTATACAAAAATCACTCTTGGATTTTTAGTAATATTTTTCATAGCACACACATTTGGTTTAGGTATTCGCTGGTATGTTTCTGGTCATGCACCTTGGAGTAACGGTTATGAATCAATGATATATATTGGATGGGCTACAGTATTAGCTGGTTTTATATTTTCTAAGCGTTCACCTATGACTATGGCTTCAACAGCAATATTAACAGGTCTTATCTTATTTGTAGCACATCTAAACTGGATGAATCCTCAAATAACGACCTTAATCCCTGTTTTGAATTCATACTGGTTGAGCATACATGTATCTATGATTACTGCTAGTTATGGCTTCTTAGGACTTGGTGCACTTCTTGGTTTTATGGTTTTAATATTATTTATTTTAAAAAATAAATCAAATGAAAAACATATCTCCAATTCAATCAAAGAGTTAAATACAATAAATGAAATGAGTCTTATGGTTGGGATAGTGTTACTTACTATTGGAAATTTTCTTGGTGGAATTTGGGCTAATGAGAGTTGGGGAAGATACTGGGGATGGGATCCAAAGGAAACTTGGACTTTAGTTACAATCATAGTTTACGCATTGGTTCTTCATATTAGATTTATTAAAGTAATATACACAGAATTTAATTTTGCAGTAATTTCATTGCTTTCATTTTCATCGGTAATTATGACTTATTTTGGTGTAAATTATTATCTTGCAGGGCTACACTCTTATGCAAAAGGTGACCCAGTGCCAATTCCTGATTTTGTACCAATTACTTATGCAGTCATACTAATAATAGTTATTTTGGCTTTTAGAAATAGAAAGCTCGCATAGGGCAGGATGTGAGCTTTAATGGATTTAGTAAAAAAACTTTACCATTTTTAAAATCTATAAAAAAAAATAACAATAAAGAGTGGTTTGAAGCCCACAGAGACCAATATAATAAATATATTTTAGATCCATCTAGAGCTTTTGTAGAAGAGTTTGGTGAGCATCTAATGGCGCTAGAGCCAACCATAAACTTTTCCCCAAAAATAAATAAATCACTTTTTAGAATTTTTCGTGATTCTCGTAGAATGGGGGCTATAAAGGTTCCACTTAAATCTAAAATCGGTTTTATATTTTGGCAAGGTAATGGCAAAAGATTACAAAACTCTGGTTTTTATATGCATTTTTCTCCAGATGAGCTTTTTGTGGCTGTTGGTGTTAGATGGTTTGAAAAACCTATGTTAAATTCTTTTAGAGACTACATTAAAAATGATGAAAAGAGGGCAGAATTAGCTCAAATTTTAGAAGATATAAAAGGTCTAAATAAGGGTTATACACACTTGGAAAAAGGATATAAAAGGTATCCGAAAGGCTTTGATAAAGATATGACAAATGCTGATTTATCCCTATATAAGGGAATGGCTACATATAAAATTTTAAAACCTGAGTTAATCATAGATGGTGAAAAGCTTATAAATACACTCTATAAAATCTATGAAGATATGTTACCTCTACAACAGTTTATGTATGAAGTTAGTTTGAGAGTTCAAGAAGACTGAAATATTAGGTTATACATAAAGTTATACATAAAATATCCCCCTATAATACGAGTTTTACTATTTTAGCTATAATCATCAAATGAAAAATATAATACCAATAGTTAAGAATTTAATATCAGAGACAGAGCAAGTTGAAATTATAAGATACAAATCTGCTTATGAAAAATTTAGTGTATATAGTGAAATGATGTTTGAAAAAGTAAGTGATGGAAAACTTAGATTGAGTAATCATAGAGAAGATACTAAATATTTTAAAAAACTAAAAATCATACTTGATGAGAATGATTTTAAAGACCCTAAGAGGACTTTAGAACTATTAAGAGAAGTTGAAAGTCGCCTGATGGGTGTTTAAGCTACTATAGTGACTCTTACTATACTCAGATAGCTAATAATATTACTGATAGAGCTATAGAACTTTTAAATGCAATAGAAATAGAAGAAAAAGAGATAGAAAAAGATGATGAACTACTTAAACTGTATAAATTACAGCAAATCCAAGCTAAGAAGCTAATTACTCAGGAAGATGTGCAACTATTATTCACTATTTCAAAAAGTGGTTTAGATAATTTAAGAAAAAGACCATCAAATCCATTACCTTGGCTTGGTGGTGGTTCAGGTGGAACATTAATGTTTAATAAAGAAGCACTTGAAGCTTGGATGATGAAGCACTTATAAGAGACTATCGCACAATTTAGAAAATTGATAGTTTTCGCTGTTATGTTCCTACGGACTTTCACAAAACGATTGAGAATAGAAGAGCAAGAGCATTAGATTAAAAATCTTCTTTATTTAAGAGCAAGAGAAGAGATAGAAACTTTAGTGAAGCCTATTTTGTCCCTCGTTTATTCATAGCCCTGAATTGTTGTGAAAACTTATTTCTTGTCATTTTATAGTCCTCTGTTGTCACGAAATTTGATGTATTATTTTCATCTACATTTTTTACAAGCATAAACAAAACTTCATCTTCGTGTTTAGTACCTTTTTTTGCATAATTAACTAAATAAAGCCGAGCATTAAATTGTTGAGAAATTTCCCATAGTGATATAAACTTATGCTTATTCTTCAAAAAATATCTATTCGGATGACTTGTGAAAGGGCTAACTGATTGTGCCTCTTCACAGAGCAAAAATTCAACTATTACATATTGGTTATATTTATTATCCCATTGTATTCTATCAAAGTTTATAGCATAAGTAGGGTCTCCGTGAAGAATTTCTTTAACAAATTCAAAACCACTAATATCATCTATTCCTAAAGGCTTACTTGTCATCTAAGATACTAACTCAGTTTTCCAGTTATTAATTACTGATGGTATATTGGCTATCCAATCTCTTGAACTACCTACATTATTTGTAATCTCTATAATTTCATCAAATAATTTTTTCATATCAGAATGAAGTAGTATTTTGTCATTTAGTTTAATCTCAATAAGTATTTTCAATAGTTCTACTAATTGTGTAATTGTTAAAGGGATAATTTTTTGCTTCTCTCCCTCGTATTCATATTTAGTAGAGGTCCAAAAAGTATTAACTGTATCTTTATGTAGTTTAGGTGCAACAAATAAACAATATGAAGAATTATCATTATATTTATCTTCAAATTCTCTTAGATGTCTCATTACTGGTTGCCCTTCATTGTACCATTGGTCTCTACCAACAAGCATAGTAACTTCACATATTGAGTTGAAATCATTATAAAAACACTCTATATCAGCTTTTCCAGCAGGTGCAGTAAATAAAGGTTCATTATCATCGCCAACTGGATAGTTAGGATTAATTGATAATGCGTCATTTAAAGCATTTAGAGCCATTGTAGCCCACTTTTCGAGTTCTATGCTTGGTTTGTTCTCTAACTCTCTAATATGTTCAAGGGAGTATATACACTCTTCAATTTTAGATACATCTTGTAACTCATTATGGATTATGATGTCCAAGTATTGTTTTCTTTTATCTCTTAACATCTGAGTATTGATTTTTAGTTCTTCAACATCATCAACTTTTAGAATATTGAAGTCAGTAGGTGTAAGGTTTAGCTCTGCTTCTAATGCTGTTAACTCTTCTGCTAACTCATCAATAATATTATGTAATTCTTGAGTTGTTTCCCAAGGAAGAACTGGTAAATTTATATCTGCTAAGTAATCAATATAATCATCTTCATTTTTAAACATAGAACTTGAACCGTCATAGGTCTCTAATAAAACATCAATTTCAACTCGTCTTCTTGGTTCTAAGTCGATATAGTATCCACCACCTCTAATATGTAAATATCTTGTTGCTCTAAAATATCTAATGGTATTATCAGTATATTCTTTTAAATTACTAAGAAGTCTTTCTAATCTATTATTATCAGTTTCTTCAGTTATTATTTCTAATATGGCTATTTTTCTATTTCTTTTAATCTCTTCTTTTTGTTGATGAGATAATGTAGAGTCTCTGTCTGTTGCTTTGACAAAATTTCTGTAAGTATAAAGTTCCCTTGCATAAAAATCAATATTTTCATAATTCGTTAAAGTTTGAACAAAAAGC
>JAKISX010000053.1 GCA_021648405.1 Sulfurimonas sp.
TGACGAAGTTAACTTCTCGTCATTTCGTCATTCTGAACTTGATTCAGAATCTAGCTTCTCGTCATTTCGTCATTCTGAACTTGATTCAGAATCTAACTTAAAAAACTAGACCCCAAATCAAGTTTGGGGTGACGAAGTTAAGTTTGGATTACGAAGTTAACTTCTCGTCATTCTGAACTTGATTCAGAATCTAACTTAAAAAACTAGACCCCAAATCAAGTTTGGGGTGACGAAGTTAAGTTTGGGGTGACGGTTTGGATTACGAAGTTAAGTTTGGATTACGAAGTTAGCTTCTCGTCATTCTGAACTTGATTCAGAATCTAACTTAAAAAACTAGACCCCAAATCAAGTTTGGGGTGCGGCACGTTTATAGTATATACTGAGTATCTGTAAAATAAACAAACTCAATATTTACAAATTCAACACTAAAATCATCTGCTAAAATAGTGTATTGATTTAAAGATGTTTTTTCTATTTCAACCTCTTCTAGAACACTATCTATATAAATAGTATCACTACCTCCTCCACCATCAACATAGTCATAACCACCATTACCTAAATATATAGTATCGTCTCCAAGTGAAGTAATAATGCTGTTATCAACTTCATTATCTGTAATAATATCATCACCGCTACCCGATATAATATTTTCAATTACACTTCCAGTTGCTATAGCTAAATTATTTAAGCCTGTATAGAGTTGGTTGTTATCATATAACTCAGTTACTACTTCAGCTACCCATGAATCATAATTAGAATTACTAATCTCTTCTTGAAAATTCTCAATAATACTTGATAAACTATGCTCATCAGCGCTATTGAGAGTTCCCGCACTTAAATCAATAGTGCTATCCCCTAAAGTTTGTGAAAGATTGATAGTATCTTCTCCACCACTATCCCATATAGTTTGTATCTTAAAGTCACTATATTGAAGTGTATATATATCGTTAGAACTATTTGTATTAGAATTAGCCCCATATATAGCTTGAAGTGCAGCTACATCAAAAAGAGAATAAAGATTTGGTTGTAGCTTTAAATACTGTACGTTTAAAGCATCTAAAGAAAATGTAAACTCAGCAATAGTGTTATTTACATCTGTATAAGACATTACAGTATGACTTATATTATCTTGTGCGTTTTGAAGTATAGAAGCACCTTCAAAAGGGTGCTTTAAGCCTAATGCATGACCTAACTCGTGGGCTATAGTTGACCAACCAAACCCTCCTGCAACTAATTCATACTCATCACTAAGAGTGTTAAAACTATTTGATAGAAAAATATCTCCTGCAACTTCATAATAAGAATCAGGATAAAAAGCAAATCCAGCTGATAAAGAATCTATTTGTACTACATTATACTGAATTAATCCTCCACTAGAAACCTCTTGTATGGGAGTATCTATAAATTTGTTTAATTCATTTGTTATCTCTCGTACAGCATTTTTTTGAGCAGTATTTAGTGGTTTCCAGCCTGCTATTAAATATTGGCTTGATCCATATTCATAATATGACGAGGGGATAGTGTCATTGAAACTATAGGTAATATTTGCCCCAGAATCCCAAAATTCTCCAGAAATTAAAGAGGAAACTCCAGCAGTATCAAAATCGCTTAACTCCCCTAAAGCATTGTTAATATTTGATCTGTCTTGTACTAATTCTTGAAATATTTGGTTTGAATTAGATGAAATAGCCTCTATTATACTTTGTATATCAATACTAATTAAAGAGTTTAAAATACTAATAGCATTGTTGTTGTTTTGAAGTAAATCAAGAGCACCTCTTAGAGTTGTAACTGATGACAAATCCTCAGTTATGTTTTGTAAAATTGTTATAGATGCTTGATATGCAGCATCTCCATCAAGGGAAGCTGGGCTATGCTGGTCTGTACTAAAATCAAAATTTGTAAAATTAGATAATTTAGATACAAACTCAAGAGCAACTGTCACTTTATTTGTTAATAAATCTTGCTTTTGTATAGCATCTATATCTATTGCATCATTATCCAATGTAGATGATACAAAATCTGCAATCATATTTGATCTACTTAAACCATTGTCTAGTAGATTACTCCACTCTTGTATAGCATTAAGATTATCAGCATTTGCAAATGAATTACTGTAGATAGCCTCTACAAATGCTTGATTATCTAAATCACTATACAAATCAGCAAATTTAGAATGCTGTGAAAAGCCTTCTGCTAAAACTCTCAAAGCAGTGCTTTCGTCTAAATTTGAAGCATACTGCTTCCAACTTTGTAATCCATCTTTATCAGGAGCTCTATTGTAAAATGCAATATAAAGTCCAGTGATTTTTTGTTCTATTGTTGTCATTATTTCTCCTAACTTTTAAATATTATAACAAAAATTTTATTGTTAATGCATATCTAACGACTATGACACCATTAAATTAATATTTAATGGTGTCATAGTCGTTTAATGATTATCAAAGTTAATTTTTAATACAATTGCATCTGAAAATAGTTTAAGGAATTTATTTGGCACGAAAAGTTAGAATTTTTGTTGAAAATACCTCTCAACATATTATACTTAAAAGTTTAAATGGTGTTACTCTTTTTCAAGATGAAGAAGATTATCTAACATTTAAACATATTCTTGAAGAGTTAAATAAGACACACTCTATAAAGATTCACTCTTATGTGATGACACTTCAATATTTTGAGTTTTTAGCTACTCCAAAACATCCAGATACGCTCTCGAAGTTTATCCAAAGTTTAGGAAGAAAATATGTTGGTTATTTTAACAAAAAGTATGAAAGAGTTGGAACTATATGGGAAGGCAGATATAAATCATCAATAGTACAAGATGAACTATTTCTTTTAGATATTATGAAATACATAGAAAAAAAAGCAGATGAAAAACATGCTTTTAGTAGTTTAGGGAAAAATTTATATGCTAAAGCTGACACTATAGTCTCTGAGCATGAAATGTATCAAAAACTAGCTTATAGTGAAAATCATAGGTTGCAATACTATTCTAGATTTTTTAATTCTAAAATTGATGATACAAAAAACAAATTTTTACAAGATTGTTTGGAGAAACAATTAGTTACAGGCTCCAAAGAGTTTATAAAAAATTTAGAAGAATTAGTGGGGATGCCTTTGAGTTCAAAAAACAGAGGTCGTCCAAAAAAACAAACTAAAAATAAAAGGAAAAAAATGTATAAAAATTTAGTAGTATTAGACAAAAAAAAACACATAGATTTTAAAGTAAGTAAATTAGAAAATCTTTCTTTCGCAAAGCAAACAGCATTCGTGCCAGTTATTGCAAATGAAATTGGACTAATTGCAGCAGACTTTCCAGTTGTATTTACAGCTGATGAGGATATATCTTTAGTTGCAATAATATCTCTTGGTGGAGATTGTTTAGCACTAGATGCTCAAAATAAATGGACAACTTCTTATGTACCCTCACACCTAAGAAAATACCCTTTTTCATTAGCTAATACTAAAGATAAGCCCGAACAAAAAATCGTACTTATAGATGAAGATTCATCACTTTTTTCAAAATCTAAAGGTAAGCAACTTTTCAAAAAAAATGGTGAGCAATCTGAGGTTTTAATAAGTGCAGTTGATTTTTTAACAACTCATGAAAATCAAATGATAATAAGTAAAGATTTAGCAAAACTTATTTCAGATAGTGGAATACTTGAAGATAGAGAGATTTCCATTGGCGAGGGAGATGAGAAAAAAGTCCTTATTAATGGTTTTAAAGTTATCAATAAAGAGAAGTTAAATGCTTTAAGTGATGATATTTTAGCTAACTGGGTTAGAAGAGGGATTATTGGCATAATAGATGCACATACAAAATCACTTCAAAACATACAACATCTATTTAATATAGCACATAAAAGACAAAGTTAGGCATACTCATGGCAACACAAAAACAAAACGATACAGTATCAGAACTAAAAGAAGCAATCTCAGCATCTAAAAAATCATTTTTAATTGTTGGTTTTTTTAGTTTATTTATAAACTTACTAATGTTAGTACCACCACTATATATGTTACAACTTTATGATAGAGTTTTAATGAGTAGAAGTGAAGAAACACTTATAATGCTCACACTAATTGTTGTAGTTCTTTTTATAACAATGGCTCTATTAGAAATCATACGATCAAGAATACTTATAAAAGTGAGCAATAAACTTGACTCAACATTGGGCCATAGAATTTTTAATTCATTATTTGATTTAGCGAATAAAAACCCAGGTACAGCATCTTCTATGCATCTAACAGATTTAAATACCATAAAGCAATTTATGACGGGCAATGGACTTTTTGCTTTTTTTGATGCTCCATGGTTACCTATTTATATATTTGTATTATTTATATTTCATCCTTTATTTGGGTATTTTGCAATTTTTGCTACGATTGTATTAGTTATTTTTGCTGTTGTAAATGAATACTCTACAAAAGAAAAACTTGGTGAAGCAAACTCTTTAGGTAGAGCATCTACCCTTTATGTTGATGCAAACTTAAGAAATGCAGAAATTGTAAATGCGCTTGGTATGAAAAGTAACATTAGACAAAGATGGGATGAGAAATATTTTGGATTTTTGAATGCTCAAAGCGAAGCAAGTAATAAAGCTGGAACTTGGACAAATATATCTAAAACTTCAAGAATGCTATTTCAGTCTCTTATGTTAGGTCTTGGTGGTTACTTAGCTATACATGATGAAGTAAGTGCTGGTATGATGATAGCTGGTTCTATCATTATGGGTAGGGCTTTAGCTCCACTTGACTTGATTATAGGCAGTTGGAAAAATTTTAGTGGTGCAAGATCGTCTTATGAAAGATTAGATATTCTTTTAGAAAAATTTCCAAAAGATCAAGAATATATGGAACTACCAGCTCCTACCGGAGAGGTTCTTTTAGAAAATGTAGCAGTAACACCACCTGGAGCTAAACAAACTTCAATTAAAGGTATTTCGATGCTTATTAATAAAGGTGATGTAGTTGGTGTTATAGGACCAAGTGCTGCTGGAAAATCATCTTTAGCTAGAATTATCTTAGGTTTATGGCCATTAACCTCTGGTAAATCAAGACTTGATAAAGCAGATATATATCAATGGGACAAAGAGCTACTTGGTAAATATATAGGCTACCTACCACAAGATATAGAGTTATTTGAGGGTACTATAAGTCAAAATATAGCGAGATTTAATGAAGTAGATTCTAAAAAAGTTGTAGAGGCTGCTAAAAAAGCAGGTGCTCATGAGATGATTTTAAGACTTCCTGATGGCTATGATACAGTTATTGGTGCAGGTGGAGCTACTCTATCTGGTGGACAAAGACAGCGAGTAGGTTTTACTCGTGCTATTTATGATAATCCTGTTTTAGTTGTTTTAGATGAGCCAAACTCAAACCTTGATGATCAAGGTGAAATAGCATTAGTTCAAGCTATAAAAATTTTAAAACAAAATAATACAACAGTAATTATCATTACCCATAAACCAAGCATACTCCAAGTTACAAACAAAGTAGCAATAATTAAAAATGGTCTTTTAGAAGTTTATGGTGATACAAATGAAATTTTATCAAAAATGAATGCAGCAGCAAAAGAAGCACAAGCTCGTCAAAAAGTGCAAAGTCAACAAGCATCTGCAAAAATATCACTTAGTAAGCCAGGGAGTTAATGATGAATATTGGCAATCAACAAGCACAAAGACCATCACATGATGACTCTAAAGCAATTAAGTTTGGATTAGGTGTTGTATTTTTAATATTTGGTGCTATTGGAATCTGGATGGCTTTTGCTCCATTAGCAATTTTTTCTGTAGCTACAGGAAGTGTTTCAGCAGGTTCAGATAAAAAAACTATCCAACATTTAGAGGGTGGAAAAGTTACAGCAATATATGTAAAAGATGGTGATAAAGTAAAAAAAGATCAAATTTTATTAAAACTTAGAGATGTACAAATAAAAGCACAGCTTGATATTTTAAATGCACAATATCAAGATGCTATTGCTCTTTTTGCAAGATTAAAAGCTCAAAGAGATGACAAAACATCAATAAAGTTTCCTAAAGATATGAGTGATGAAAATGCTATAAAAGATCAAAAAAATATTTTCATCACAGCAAACAAGGCAATTAAAGATGAGCAAACTATTACACAAAATAAAATTTCTCAATATAAAAATCAAATCTCTGGTTTAAATTCAATAACCACAAGTAAAGAAAAAAGATTAGATTCTATCATAGAAGAGCAATTAGAATGGGAAGAATTATTTAAACAAAGACTTGTAGATAAGCAAAAAATTAGAGAGTTAAAAAGAGAAAAACTTATCGTTAGAGGTGATTTGGCAAATATAAAATTTCAAATAGCAAAATTAGATGAACAAATTAGTGAAGTAAAAGCTCAAAAGCTTTTAAGAGAAAAAGAATCAAGAAAAGAGACACTTCAGAGATATGTTGAAGCTAAATCTTTAATATCTGATTTAAAATCAAAAATTATTGCAAATGAAGATACTCTACAAAGAACAAATATTGTTTCTCCAATTGATGGGACTGTGGTTGGTCTTAGTTTACATACTGTTGGAGGTATCATAAATCAAAGTGATACTATACTTGAAATTGTACCTGATGATTCAGAATTAATAGTTATAACGCAAGTACAAACAACAGATATAGATAAAGTTAAG
Source organism: Sulfurimonas sp. (assembly GCA_021648405.1). GTDB lineage: Bacteria > Campylobacterota > Campylobacteria > Campylobacterales > Sulfurimonadaceae > Sulfurimonas. Next base: position 6,659 of record JAKISX010000053.1, read on the forward strand.
GTTGGATTGGTAGCAGATATAATGTTTTCTGCATTTAATCTAACGCATGTCCATGTTATTCAAGGTGAAGTAATTCATGTTTCAGCAGATATCTTTATTGATAAAGCATCAGGTTTACCATACTATGAGGCAAAAGTAAAAGTTACAAAAGAGGGCAAACAAACTTTAAAAGACAATGGCTTTACTTTAATCTCTGGAATGCCAGCACAAGTGATGATTCAAACTGGCGATAGGACAGCTCTAAGTTACCTTGTAAAACCTTTTAGTCAAATGATAGATAGGAGCTTTAATGAAGAATAATAAACTTATATCTATTTTATTTTTATTAAATTTTTGTATAAATTATCTTAGTGCAGAGGTTTTACTTTTTTCTAAAGCTTATGAGTTGGCTTTAGAAAATGCAAATGAAATTAAAGCTTCAGCTTACTTATCTCAAGCTGATGAAGAAAAAATAAAGCAAGAAAAAGCGAGTTTATACCCACAAATTAACTTTTCTGCATATTATAGAAAATCAAACTATGAAACAAATCCACTAAAAACTAAAACTGAACAAGGTCTAATAAACTATACTCTTTCACTAAAACAATCAATATATAATGCAGAAATTTACTCAAGAATAGATTCTCAAAAATCAAGAAGCAAATATTCTAAAAGTATGCTAAAATCAGAAAAAGAGACACTTGCTAAAAATTTATCTAATGCTTATTTGGATCTATTAAAATCAAAAACCAAAATAGAACTATTTGAGTCATATCTTTCTCAATCTAAATCTAGATTTTTAGAGATTACAAAAAAATATAAGATGAATTTAGCAAATAAAATGGATCTAATTCAAAGAGAAGTTGACTATAACTCAGCAATAATAAATTTGCAAAAAGAAAAGCAGTTATCTAATATCTCTTATTTAAAAATGAAACAACTCATTGGAATTGATGAATATGAAATACCAATAATAGATTTTAATCAAGAAATTTTAGAGATGATAGACTCAATGAGAGAAACAATTGCTCATAATAATATATCTCAAAAAATAAAACAAGCACAAATTGCACTTGAAATATCTCAAAATGATATTAAAATTGCAAAAGATGGACATCTTCCAAAATTAAGCTTTGATGCATCTTATTCTAAATATGATACAGATAACCCAAATATTGAGGCACCTTATGATAATACTCGCTATTTTATGTTTTCACTAAATTTGCCTATCTACAGTGGTGGACAAGTATCTTCAAAAGTAGAATCCTCAAAACTTAAATATAAAGCAGCCCAAGAAGAGTTAGACCGTGTAGAAAAAGAAGTTAAAGTTGAACTTAATGAGGCACTTACATATTTTGACGCTTCTATAGAATCTGTTTTTATGTATAGGGATGCCTTAAAGTCAGCACATCTTTATGTAGAGTCGATTGAGCAAGGCTATAAATATGGATTAAAAAGTCTTCTTGATTTAGATGATGCTAAAGTTAAATTAAATGAAATTAAATATAAATATATTGAAAATATATATGAGATAGTAAATTCTTATATAGGATTGTTAGTAGCAACAAACAATTTTAAAAATGTTGATATATTAGATGCATTAGTACGACAAGAGGATATTTTATGAAAAAAAAAGCTATTGTTACAGGTATTACAGGACAAGATGGAGCTTATTTAGCTCAACTATTACTATCTAAAAATTATGAGGTGTATGGCACATATAGAAGGACATCATCTGTAAATTTTTGGAGGATAGAAGAACTTGGAATTGACAATCACTCTAATTTACATTTAGTAGAGTATGACTTAACAGATCAAGCAAATAGTATAAGAATGGTATCTGAAATTCAACCAGATGAGATATATAATCTAGCTGCTCAAAGTTTTGTAGGTGTTTCTTTTGAGCAACCACTTGCAACAACTCATATAACTGGGCTTGGATGTGTCCATCTTTTAGAAGCTATTAGAATAATAAATCCAAAAATTAAATTTTACCAAGCTTCAACATCTGAAATGTTTGGAGAAGTACAAGAGATACCTCAAAAAGAAGATACCCCTTTTTACCCTAAAAGTCCCTACGGTATAGCAAAACTGTATGCTCACTGGATGGTAATAAACTACAAAGAATCTTATGGTATGTTTGCTTGTAGTGGGATTCTTTTTAATCATGAATCACCTTTAAGAGGAAAAGAGTTTGTAACGAGAAAAATAACAGATTCTGTAGCAAAAATAAAACTTGGTAAGCTTGATTATATGGAACTTGGGAATATGGACGCAAAAAGAGATTGGGGTTTTGCAAAAGATTATGTTGAAGGAATGCACTTGATGCTTCAAGCAGATAAGCCAAACACTTATGTTTTAGCAACTAATAGGACTGAAACTGTAAGAGATTTTGTAGCTATGGCATTTAGAGGTGCTGGAATTGAAGTAGCTTTTAAAGGCAGTGGTGAAGATGAAGTTGCAATAGATAAGGCTACAGGGAAAATTGTAGTAAAAGTAAATTCTAAATTTTATAGACCAGCTGAAGTGGAACTACTTATTGGAAACCCTCAAAAAGCAAAAGATGAATTAGGTTGGGAGCCAAAATGTACACTAGAAGAGTTATGTGCAATGATGGTAAAAGAGGATTTAAAAAGAAATGAAGCTGGAGCAACTTTTTAAATTTTCATCGCTTCATCAAACATAGCTTTTGCTGTATTTTCTGTCTCTACAATAACATGAGATAAGTTTAATTTCGATAGTTCATTTTTTTCTTCAAATTTATTTACTTTTACTATTGTCTTAGTATTGCGTGTTAATTCGTTTACAACTTCACAAATATGATTTAACTTTTTACTATTTCCTACAGATACTATCACGGCTGAGGCATCTTTTATATTTATTGATTCTAGGATATGTTTTTGTGAAGCATTTCCAAAAATAACAGGCAAATTTTGCTCTTGTGCTTCTTTTACAGTTTGGATATCTCCCTCAATAGCTATAAATTTTATACCCTCTTCTTGTATTAGTTTTGAGATATGCTTACCTAACCTTCCATAGCCAATAAGGATAATATGCTCTTTTAGACTCTCTTCATCAATTATGCAAAGATCAGCATCTTTATTTTTTTTGCGAGAAAACATATCGGCAATAAAAGAGATATTTTTTAAGACAAAAGGGGTCATTATCATAGATATAACTACTATCACTATTAAAATTTGACCTATTACTGGATCTAATAGTCCTTTAGCAAAAGATAATTCAAAAATAACTAATGCAAATTCACCAAGTTGGAAAATTGATAATGCACTTTTTAAAGCAGTTCTTTTATCTGTGCGAAATCTCAATATTACAAAAATTATGGTTATTTTTATAACTATTAAAGCTGGTAACAATAAAGATATTGCAAATATATTATCAAATATTATTTTAAAATCAAGCTGCATCCCAACAGTTATGAAAAATACACCCAAAAGCAAATCTCTAAATGGGATGAGATCAGCTTCAACTTGGTTTTTATAAGTTGTTTCAGCTATCATCATACCAGCTACAAAAGCACCTAATGAATATGAAAAACCAAATTTATGAGCCATAAAAGAAGAACCAATAACGATAAGCAAAATAGAGCCTACAAATATTTCATTCGATTTAGTTTTACTAACTTGATGAAAAAATGGTTCAAGCAAATACTTACCAACTACAAATAATCCAATTAATAAAATTGTTGCATCAATAAGAGTTTTAAAAAGTAAAGATGAGACAGAGCTACCTTCTATACTAAAGATTGTTATCATAAGCAGTATTGGGATTACAGCAATATCTTGGAAAAGCAAAATACCTAGTGTTTTACGACCAAATTTTTTGTTAATATCTCCATTTTCATTTAAAATTTTAAGGACTACTGCTGTTGAGGAAAGAGCTAGAGCAGCACCTATAATGATAGCTGATTTTATCTCAATAGAAAAAAAACTATTTGCAATAAAGGTAAAAATTCCTGTTGTTAAAAATACTTGTAAAGCACCATAGAAAAAAACATCTTGCTTCATTCTCATAAGATGTTTTACTGAAAACTCCAAACCTATGCTAAACATTAAAAATACAACACCAAACTCAGCTATCTCTTTTAGATCATGGTTATCTGCAGCTTCATGTAAATTAAAGCCGTAAGCTATAATAGTCCCTGTAGCTATATAGCCTATAATGGTAGGTATTGCAAAGTGTTTTAGAAATACATTTAATACTGTTGCTATAAGAATTGTAAATATTATTATTTCTAACACAATTTTAGCCTTTTAGTTAAGCATTTTTTTTCTTTCTTGTTTTTGAAGTTCTAGTTTTATTTACTTTATATTTATAGTTTTTTAATTTTTCCACAATTATAGAAGATATCTCATGTATCTCTTTAATTGTACATCCATCATTTTTTTCAAAATATTTTCTATTTTCTTCAAATTTACTCATTAACTCTAAGAAGTCTATATCTTTTAAAAATGGATATAACTTTATTGATTTTTCTTCTTCTAATATCCAATGACTTAATACGCAGATTATTAAAAATTCTGGTAAATATGCGGATTTATTTTTATAATATTTAGCTACAGATTCAGCCATAGCATCATAATAATTAATAAGGGGGTCTTCACATTTAGCTAACTCTTTAAGTTTAGCAGATTTTTTACTCTCTTGGACTAGCTTTATAAAATAATCAACATTTACTACAGAGTCCTGAAGATTAGTGAGTAATTTTCTTAAAGTATTATAAACATAGTTTGTGTCACTATCTGTTCCAACAGTAGCTTCATATTTTGCTTCATCAATTTGCGCAAAATATCTCTCTAAAGCTGTTCTTGCAAATACAAGAAGAGCTTCAGTTTTTACATCAACTAATAAAATAGGTTTTATTCTATTTTTACAATTATCATTTATAAGTTTATTGAGCGGCATAACACTTAGATACTTATAATTGTCTCTATCTCTAAAGAATCTGTTTCAACTTTTTTAGCTTTAAAAACTCTATCATCTTTTAGTTTATTAGCTAATTCTACATCACCAAGTGCTAAAATTTGCATAGCCAAATAAGCAGAGTTTATAGCTCCAGCTTTTCCTATTGCAACTGTAGCAACTGGCATTCCAGCTGGCATTTGAACAGTAGAGAGTAATGCATCAATCCCGCTTAAAGCAGAGGCACTCATAGGTACACCAATAATTGGCTTAACAGTTTTAGAAGAAAGTACTCCAGCTAAATGAGCAGCCATTCCAGCAGCAGCAATAAATACTTGCGCACCCTTTGCTTCAGCTTCTTGGATATAAGTTGCTGTTCTCTCTGGTGAACGGTGTGCTGAAGAGACAAGCAACTCATAGCTAACTCCAAAAGACTCCAACGTCTCAGAACACGATTTCATTACCTCATAGTCACTTTTAGAACCCATTACAATTGATACAAATTTCATCTTAATTTCTCCTTTGATTTATTAAGTAGTATTATATCTTTTTATTTTTAATATAAGTAACTAAAAAGAAAAGTAAGTGAAAAATTTTAAATGATTGTGATTGGTTGCGGAAGCAAGATTTGAACTTGCGACCTTCGGGTTATGAGCCCGACGAGCTACCGAACTGCTCTATTCCGCGATATATTTGTAAGAATGGTGCGCTCGAAGGAATTCGAATCCCTGACCGCCGGTACCGCAAACCGGTGCTCTATCCAGCTGAGCTACGAACGCATTGTGGTATCTACTTAAGAGGAGGAATTGTATCATTCTTAACTTATATTATCCTAAATTATTGCATTCATCAAGTAATTTTTGCATTTTTATCTCTTGAGAATATAAATCATAATTTTTTCGTATATAAGCTTGAAGTAAAACTTTTATTTCATTGTTTCCATCTATGTTAAAATCTTTTGCAATTTGTGATGAAAGATAGGGCGCAAAATTTTCATCAATATCTACATCAAATCTTCTGCCTCCTACATTTAATCCTATTTTTTTACTCATTTTAACCTATTATGCTCTCAATTTTATTTGCTATCTCTTCTATTTCAGCATCTTTTTGAGAGTTTTCATGTATAAGTTTTTCCAGTTCTTGATTTGTTAGTTCTTTTTGTGATTTAAGAGTAATTATTTCAGTTCTAAGCATATCATTCTCAGCTTTCATAGCATGAAATTGTTGCAGTATTTGTGAAACCTTAGTGTTTAATTTTTCTAAATTTGTTTGGTTTTGCATAGTAATACCTAATATTTAATTATATTGCTGAATCTAAAATGGTTTCATCTTCTATTCTAGCAAAGGAATTTTTTTTAATCTCATTAATTATTTGTTTTAACCTATTTATAACTATTGTAGGAGATCTTGTTATATCAAAATTATCTACAGCTATAGATGCGTTTGAATCTTTAAAATAATTATCTAGCTTTAAAATTAAATTCTGCGATGCCTTATATGCATTACGATGAGTTATATAGTGAAAAATTACAAAATAATGATTATCATCAATATGAATAAATCTATCAGTAACTCTTACAAAACTACCCATGTCTTCTACACATAAATCTTTGACATGATGCACCATTACAAATGTAGCTATAACATCGTACTTTTTATTTGCATAATAAGCTCTATTTATTTCAGCCTCTAATCTACTGCCCAAGGTTATCTCCTCATATAGTATAATATACATTATATCAAAAAAAAGTTCTTTTTAAATAAATACTATTTTGCTTCTATAATATTCTTTAATTCATCTACACTAACAATAGTTTTTATTTGAGTTATTTTACCTTTATCAAGATAAGCAACTATGATTTTTTCAGCATCAATACCAGCTTTAAATGCTAAAGCAGTTTTTTCATCCTCTAAAATAAGTACAGTATGTTTAAATTCTTTAAGTCCAGGCATTATAAACATATTAGTTATAATAGATGGTGCTGTACTAACATCAGCAACAAATTGTGTGTAATTCTCATCTAAATATGATGGTTTTTGAGTTGCAAAAAAATCATTACATGCATGTGCCATATCTTTTGAAAATGCAAATATAATTTTTGTAGTACTTTCTTTTATGTTTTGTTCTTTTTCAAATTGATCATTTAATGTTAAGTCAGATAAACTACTACCTATAACAATTTTTGCTTCTATTTTTGTGTCTGTATTTTCTTTTGGTGAGCATCCTATTAATAAAAGTGCAGCTACCATTGTAAATATAATTTTTTTCATTTTTTCTCCAAATAATTTTTGACATAATACATAGGTAATCTTAATGCGATGACAAAAATTTAAATTAATTTAGATATAACAAATATTTTTGAGTTAATTAAAGAAGTGGATGGGGTGTAAAGAAGTTTATTTTATAAGAGAGACCAATTCTCTCTTATAGTTTATGTTTATTCTATTTCAGCGTCTATAACATCTTCATCAGCTTTTTTCTTTTTCTTTTCAGCTTCTGCCTCTTGCGGATTTTGTTCTTTTTTATACATCTCTTCAGCCATTTTGTGCGCAGCTTCAGTTAATGTTTTTACCTTTTGCTCTATTTGCTCTTTAGTTGCAGACTCATCTTTTAGAGTCTCTTTTAAAT
>JAKISX010000054.1 GCA_021648405.1 Sulfurimonas sp.
GCACTCCATCATTTCCTATGTCAATTAGTTCTCCTATTTTAATGTCAATTCTTGAGAGCAAAAACGATACTGAGTCTATGTTATCTACTGCGTTTGTTAGTTCGATGGAGGAAAGAGAACTTATGTCAAAAGTATTTCCATCTCTTATTAAAGTTGTTGCTACTGTTTTTTCTAGTATAACTTTTGTAGCTCCTAGTTTTGTGGTTTCGTTAGTTGTTTTTATTGTTGCTGTTTTAGTATTACTATCATATTTTAATTGCTCTGCATAATTTTCTGGATTTGATACTGATGGGATTGTGGCGTGGATGTCCCAGTTTTGGGTAAAAGATGTTATTAATGAACTATTATTGCCTAAAAATACTTGTAGAGGATCTGTAGTTGAGACTGTTACATCATTATTTTTATCTTCAACAACAGTATTATCTCCCTGCATTTCAAAATCATCATTATACCAATCATGACCAAGGTCATATAACCTTGCACCTTCATCTGCTCCCAAACTTGAAGTATATAAACCTACACCAATTCCAACTATACCTATACCAATAGCAACAGGTACTCCTATAGTTAAACCAAGAGCGGCTGCACTAAGAGCAACAACAGCTTTTAAAATTGTTGCAGAAGCTGCACTTGCAGCCCAACCTCCAGCTGTCATAGCAACAGCTCTAAAACCATCATCTTCTTGTATAATATTTACAACTAAACTTATAGCAGTAATCTGTGTTGTCGTCGCTATTTTTATAATATATTTTTTTTGCACATTAAATGCGCTTGAAGTTTGAACTGCTAGGTTGGCTGCTGCTGTTGCTATCCCATATGCTTGTGTCGTGTAAGTTAAGACCTCGTGAGTTTGTCCATTTATCTCAATTGTTGCCATATTTTATTCCTTGAATTAAGTTTAGTTTTTTACAAATTTTATTAAATTCTCTATCTGCATTTCGTTTTAATCTTGTATTTATATATTGTTTTTTAATGCTACTATAGTCTTTACTATTCTTTAAAAAATCAATAAGTGTATTTCTATTTTTAATATGTTCTTTTAAATATATATTTTTTTCAATATCACAGAATAAATTAATATTTTGGTAAGTATTTGTTTTATAAAAAACAAATATGATTTTAGCAATCAAATCACTCATTCTGCTATTTTCAGAAAATTCATTTCTACTAGCATTATAAAACTCCGTGTAATTGTTCTTATAAAAATAATTCATTTTATTAATCGACTCAAAAAGTAAAATATATCTATCTGTTTTTTCTATATCATTTAACATCATTTCCATATCTAATGAGTATTGTTTAGGTCTCATAGAATATATATCTATTGTTGTTTTATTTTCATAATACCAATAAATAGAAGCGTTCTTCAAGTACGCAAGAGAAAGATTGTTAAATGCTCCATACCTCATTTTTATAAATTCTTTGTCTTTTGCTTGATATTTTATGATGTGTTCTAATGTATGCCACATATTGTCTAGGGCTTCTCTTGTTTCATCATATGAGTATCTATTTTCATAATACATTATTATAGATTTTGAATTATGAACAATGCCACCGTTGTATTTAAACACATACCACCCCAAATATTTTTCAGCATCATCATCAGGTAATTTTTCCTGCCATTTTGAGACAAAGTAATCTTGTAAACCTATAATAGGTTTCATTATCAAACTTCTCTCATCTATAAAAGGTAATCTACTTAATGTTGTTCCATAAACTAACATCATATTTGCAGGTACTAACCACTCTTTAGCTTCAGGATATGGTTGCCCCTCATAAATCCATTTTGCTCTTTCTTGAAAATAAAAACCTATATTTCCAGCTATAAAAATCATAATTAAAAGTAAAAAGATGCCCTTTTTTGCTTTGAATTTATATTTCTGAGATTGAATATCTACTTCTTCCATCATGCCACCACTCTTTTATTAAAATTAAAACTATTCATTATTCTTAAATATTTTTTAATATTATCTTCTTTTGCGATATAAGTAAATGATTTTTGTTTTAAAATATCACTTTTGAATATATAAATTTGTTTATGTGTTACTTTGTAACTATTATCACTTAGTTGTATTACAATTGATTTTTGTGGCTGTTCCTGTTATCTCTGAGCTGTAGATGTCAAATTCTTCGAAAGCGACTAATTTATTATATGTAACATCATATACCCACTCCTTAAGTTCTGTACCAACCAAAACTGTACCAGCAACTGGACTTAATGAAAAAAATGGGTGCATAAAATACCTTTAAAACTATGGTATATTAGGAGTAAACAAAGGTTTATTTTTAAATGGTGGTAACTTGAGGGTATAAAGATATTCCAATACGAATGTGGCATTTCCATCAAAAAAAGATTGTACAGAGAGAAATTTCACAATAAAGCTTGATGAATGGTATGAAATTTATAAAGATTTTTTAGATGAAAAAAGTGTTTCATCAACGACTGGAGAACTACACTATACTCATCCAAGAATTAGAGCAGCATACAGAAGTTTGAGAACAAATTTAGCATATCTTTTTACATACAAAAACCATAAAAAAAGGTGGAGTCTTCTCTTACATGAAAAATATGATTAGTTTACATCGTGGATTAAGTAAAAGTTTGAAAATAAATTTAGTAGATTATTATCTTGTCAGGTATAAGAAAAACTAGAAAATTATGCACCCATTTTTTTCATTAAGTCTGATTTTACAGATGTTCCAGAGTCTTTAATTACTGGGTCTAATCCAGTAAGTGAAACTATCTGTTTTTTGTTCGCATCTGAGTACTTGATGAAAAGATGAGTAAGTACAATTCCTGCGACTTTGCCAATGCCTGGAATTGTTATAATATTTGAGTTGGAGTGGTAACCTAAATTCATACAAATTTTGCAATAAGGTTTCTTGATTCTAATTGTTTATTTACGGAATCAAATAACCTGTCGTATAGTTTATTCTTTAGGAGTGAGTTTCTGAATCTACAAATAGTAGACTCCTCTGGAACGCTATCTTCAAGGCTTAGTCCTACAAACCTAATATAAAGTAAATTTACATAGAGTGCATCTTCTGTGGCTTGATCACTGAGGTTATAGTATTTCTGTAAGAGTAGGACTCTAAACATTAACACATTGTCGTATGCAGGTGCACCTGCTACATTACTCTTTTCAACTCCATTCTTATTGAGTATTGGTCTTAGTCTCTCAAAGTTTATAATTGAATGTGTGATTTTAGCTAAAAAGTGCTCTTGAATCCCTTAAATATGGAGTTTTATGTTGTTTTTACTGTGCAGTGGTCTCAAAGTATGACAAATTGACATATTTTTGATGATTTTAATAAATTTAATCTATAATTCTTAAAGATTTAGTGATTGTTAATTGGTATACAAACAAATAACAGCCTCAAATGATTGTTATTTGTTCAAAATCTCACATAACAATAGACAGTGTTTCTCCAACTACGCAGAATCAAAAATAAGCAAAGCTGGTTCTGTATTGTATAGAGATTTCACGGCTGTTTCATTCTAAAAGGTAACACAGTTTTTATATGAAGCATATTAAGACTTTAAATTAGATGATGGATGAAAACTAACAATGTTCATCTCCGCAATGATTTATTTCAAATTCTAAAGTTGAATGTGAAATAAAAAATTGCTCTTTTAATAGATGCTTTATCTTTTTTTTAATCTCTTGAGAATTGTTAAAATTATCTATGTGTATGTGTGCTTCAAGGGCATTTTTATGTTCATCTAGTTGCCAAATATGAAGATGGTGAGTATTTGTAACTCCATCAATGGATTGAATTTTTTTAGTTAACTCATCTATATTAATGTTTTTTGGAGTACCTTCCATGAGAATATGGATAGTTTTAGGTAGAAGTGTTGCAGCTTGATATAGTACATAGATGGCAATTACAAGAGTTAATACCGTGTCACTCCAGTACCACTCATACAACAAGATTAAACTTCCAGCAATAATAACACCAACAGAAGCAAGTGCATCTGATACATTATGTAAAAACGCAGCACGAATATTCATGCTGTTTTTTGACATGCTGTAAGTTAAAATAGCTGTAGCTATATCAATTATAAGGGCAATACCTGCCACAATTACTACTATCCAGCCTTCAATAATTTGAGGTTCATACAATCGCCATAGAGCTTCATAAATTAGATATATTCCAACAATAACTAAGGTTATAAGATTTATAAGTGTTGCAATAACTTCGGCTCGCTTATAACCAAAGCTTTTAAAATAATCTGCTGGTTTTCTTCCTATCTTTCGTGCAACTAGCGCGATTAGTAGTGAGATTGCATCACTGAAATTATGTAGTGCATCTGCAATTAAAGATAGGCTACCAGACACAACACCACCTATAATTTGTGCTAATGTTAGAATCATATTGATAGTAATTGCTAATATTAAACGAGAATCACCCATATTTTTTAAATTATGGTGGTTGTGATTATGTTCACTATTCATGCGAATTCCTCTTATGACCTTATTTTTTTGACCTCTAAAAAATAGGTATGACCTAAGTATATCACATAAAATACAGCTCCAAAAAATATTGCAAATGGGATTAGAGATATAAGATAAAGCGCTAATGTTTTAAGTCTTATATTGTTAGCGCTATTAAATTTAATTAGGCGATTTTCCTCTTTAGTCACAATGTTTGAAGAGATATCGAAAGTTATTATTTTGTGAAAAAAATAATAAAGAGGCAAGTTAAGTGCAATAATATTTATAAAGGGAATAAAATAAAGAGGTATAAATAAAAAGAACAAGATTATCATAATAACTAGCCATTTAATAACTTGAACCAATCCCAAAACTATATTTGAATGTCCTAGCATCTCTATATCGCTATAGTGTCTTTTTTGAATCTCTTTTAAAACAAATGGAGTTAAAAATCCAATAACAACAATTGCTATAATTATTGATAAGTAAAGTGTTACAAAACCACCAATAGCATATAATGAGAATGATACAAGCCAAGAAACAATAGCCGAAGTAGCTATAAAACTTATTATATAATCGATTATGGAAGAACCTTCAAGCTTTGTATTTGTAGCTTCTGTATGTATAATTCCATTTTGCAAGGTGGTTTGGGATGTATGTATATCCATAGAACCAAATGAATCTAGTGTAATGCCAGCAATATAAAAAAACAATAGATACATCACTACTATTGCCACTATAAATGGCAAAAGTGAGTACTTTAACATCTTAGCACTAAAGAAATCAGTAATGCTAAGTTTTAAAATATTTTGCTCATCAATCATTTTTTACTCCATAGTTTTGTAACTTTAATAATTTAGCATTATAGCATGTGAGAGTATATGTCTTGCTTTTGTTTAGTTAGTACAAATTCTTATTTTTAATATTTTAAGGAGATTTAAATAAAAATTACCATAAAATGCTTAGTAAATTTCGATTAATAATTTGTGTTTTAAATTATTACATCACTAAACTAAGGGAAAAAAATGAAAAAAAATCTTTATGCATTATTAATTACTTTTGTAATGTTTTCAAATGTTAACGCTAGCGAATACGATGTGTTTGTTGGCGCAGACCTAGGTGTAAGTTATACAGAATTTACTGATGAAGATGGGACATATGAAAATAATAATATATCAACATATGGAATTAAAGCTGGTATTATTAATGATAGCTCTAGAGTATATCTCACTTATCACTATTTAAATGCTTTTGAAAATTCTTCAAATAGAAATGGTAAATTTCAGACAATAGCAATCAATGCAGATGGATTTAGCAATTCTTTTAATACTTTTGATAAAATAAGTCATGTATTTTTCATAGGTGGTCATTTAGGTTCTATAAATGCTAAAGTTAATTCTAACTTTGGTAGTTCAAATACATATGGTTTGATTTATGGTGTTCAAGGCGGTATGCTTACTTCAGTGACTTCTTTTTTGGATATAGAGCTTGGATATCGCGCTTCATTTAGTAATTTTTTTGATAAAGATAATGATTTAAATAGAATAGATGCTTTCTATGCTGGCGTCAACTTTAGATTTTAAACAAGGATTTTAAATGAAGACAAAACAACTAATTTTATTTTTTTTAAGCTTAGCGTTAGCAGGGCTGTTTTTTGGTTGTGGTAATGATCCTGAAACAGACCTACCAACAGATAGCACAAAAGCTTTAGTTGGTAATAGTTACTACATTGTAAACCCTGCAACTACATATCAGAGTGTGCCTGAATTAGATGGTATTACTATGAAAGCTGCTGTATCGGGTAGTGCAGGTGCTATAGCTGGTTTTGTAATTAAAAAAAATGATACAAGCTCTTTTGCTGCTTCTGTAAGTAATTATGTAACAACAGATGAAATTCGTGCTATTATTACTCTTCTTGGAGAACAAAATTACACAAATAAAGATTTTTCAACTATTAACGAACAAGTCTATACAAAATATACAGAATTTACTGTTGGTGATTATAGTTTTAGTACTGCCACAGCAACGACAACAATAGCCTTAAGTAATAAAATGATGAATACGCTTGCCTCAGCTACAGAAATTTTACCTGTAGGATCTGCTATTACAGCAACTGAATTTAGAATGTTTGTTACAGTTACTAACTTCAATCAAGAGTTATACTATACAGTATCTATATCTCCTAAAGAAGATTCAATTTTTCAAAAAAACTTTGCACTCATGACAGCGCTATCTAGTGGAACAAACTATACTTCAATTATTGAACGATTAGTGCAAGATACAAATAATTTTAGTGGTCTTTCTGATAGTAGTAACCAAGCAGACTTTTTGTTTATGGTTGATGATTCAGGTTCAATGGGCAGTAAACAAGCTGCTTTAACGGCTGCTGGAAATGATTTTAAGGATGCTATATCTTTGGCTGGACTAAATTTTAACATAGCTATACTAACTACAAGTGCTGGTGCAGATGGTATACCATGTACAGATGGTTGTTATGATAGAATTTTGCAAGATGTTGGCATAATAGATAATAATATTTCATTATTTAATGATCAAATTAATCTTATTGGCACATCTGGTAGCCCTGTAGAAACTGGTATTTATAACAGCGAACAAGCACTTAAAGATGGTGGACTTTTAAAAACAGCACCCTTTAGTTTCCCAAGAGAAAATACACAATTAAGTATAGTTATATTAAGTGACGAAGTAAGTCAGTATGATTCTCGTGCAGGTACCTCTTTTAATCCAAAGAAAAATATTTTTGTAGATAATAATATTTTAGTAAACTCTATTGTCGATACGGGCCTTTGTGGTGATTCATCTTTTTATATTGATGGAGGGGATACAAATGGACAATATGATGACCTATCTATAGCTACTGGTGGATTAGTAGGTAATATATGTAATGGAGGCGATAATCCAAACTATAGTGCAGTGATGCAAAATATTGCGTTTCAGGCAACTGGTGCGTATAAGTTGGATTATAATAATGCGAAACCAAATAGTCTTAATGTTAGTGTAAATGGAGTTTCATTTCACCCTAGTATAATAGATGGGTATATGTATATTGAAGGTACAAACTCAATTGCATTTTTTGGGACTTTGCCAAGTGAAAATGATGATATAGAAGTATATTATGAATACCCTAAAGATATTGATCTTTTTGCAAATGATTAAAAAATTATGGTACTCGATAGAGGATTTGAACCTCTGACCACCTCCATGTCATGGAGGCACTCTACCACTGAGTTAATCGAGCAATTAAAAACAAAGAATTTTACCAAAATATACTTAAATTTTATATAGTTTTTAGGTGCAATAAGGTTATAATTGCGAATATTATTTAAAATACCATCAAGGGTAAATTATGAACATCTCTGAACTAGAAAGTATTGGTCTAAAAAATGTTGCTACAGTTTTTCATAATCTAAGTTATACTGAACTTATTCAACACGAATTAAGTAACAATGAATGTGCTGTTACTAAAAAAGGTGCTACTGCTGTAGATACCGGTATTTTCACAGGCAGAAGCCCAAAAGATAAATATATTGTAAATCGTGAACCATCAAACAAATATATAGCTTGGGGAAATATAAATCAAAAAGTTAGTTCTGAGATTTTTGATGAACTTTTAAATGTAGCGTTAGAGCAGTTATCAAATAAAAATTTATATATTACAGATGTATTTTGTGGGTCATCAGCAGCTTCAAAGCGTTCAGTTCGTTTTGTATCTGAAATAGCATGGCAATCACATTTTGTTAAAAATATGTTTATTCGTCCAACAGAATCAGAACTAGAAGTGTTTAAATCTGACTTTACAGTATTAAATGCATGTAAAGCAGTTAACGATAAATGGAAAGAGCACGGAATGAACTCTGAAGTTTTTGTGCTTTTTGATATTGAAAAAAACATTGCTATTATTGGTGGCACTTGGTATGGTGGTGAGATGAAAAAAGGTATTTTTTCAATGATGAACTACTGGTTACCTTTAGAGGGCAAGCTTCCAATGCACTGTTCTGCAAATGTTGGCAAAGATGGTAATACTGCACTATTTTTTGGACTAAGTGGAACGGGAAAAACTACTCTCTCAACTGATCCTAATCGTGCTTTAATTGGTGATGATGAACATGGTTGGGATAACCATGGTGTATTTAATTTCGAAGGTGGATGTTATGCTAAGGCTATTAATCTTGATGGCAAAAGTGAACCAGAAATTTACAATGCTATTAGAGAGAATGCATTACTAGAAAATGTTGTGATGTATGGAGATGGTGAAGTAGATTATGAAGATGCAAGCAAGACAGAAAATACTCGTGTTTCTTATCCAATTGAGCATATACAAAATCATGAACCAAGCTTAAGTGCTGGTCATCCTGAAAACATCATCTTTTTAACTGCTGATGCTTTTGGTGTCCTTCCTCCTGTGTCTAAACTTACAAAAGAGCAAGCGATGTACTACTTTTTAAGTGGATATACTGCAAAAGTTGCTGGGACTGAACGTGGCATTACAGAACCAGTTGCAACTTTTAGTGCATGTTTTGGAGAGGCATTTTTACCATTGCATCCAACAGTATATGCAAAACTTCTTGGTGAAAAAATAGATGAACATGGTGTAAGTGTTTACCTTGTTAACACTGGTTGGACAGGTGGAGCTTACGGTGTTGGTAAGCGTATGAGCATTAAAAATACTCGTGCATGTATAAATGCTATTTTAGATGGAAGCATTAAAGAGAGTGAATTTGATACTACAAAAACATTTAGACTTCATGTACCAAAAACTTTAGGCGCTATCAACCCAGAGATTTTAAATCCTCGTAATGCTTGGGAAGATAAAGAACTATTTGATAAAACTAGAGATAACCTTGCAAAGATGTTTGTTGAAAACTATAAAAAATATCAAGATGTAAAGCATGTAGATTATGCTCCATTTGGACCAATAGTAAAGTAAAATTTTAAAGGGTATGATAACTAAGAGTCTTACCCATCAATGTATTAAATTTTCTTTTTCTTCTTTGTAGCTTTTTCTAGATATAACCACAAAGAACCAGCAACTGTTACTAAAATTATAGGAGCAATCCAAGGTTTTTCACCTATAAGTGCAGCTAACTTTATAAGTGTTTCTCCAGAATAATAACTTCCAAGACCAACAACTAAAGTCCAAACCGCTGCACTAATAATATTTAAAATAACAAATTTTTTAAAGTCATACTTAGTAAGGCCAATAGCTATTGGGATAAGAGTTTTTATACCATATACAAATTTTTGAATTAAAATAATCCAAGAGCCATATTTTTTCATCATTATATGAGAAAGAGCAAGTTTTCGTCTGTGTTTACGAAGTCCATCCATCATCATAGATTTTTGATATCTTGCCATATAAAAAAGTAAAACATCCCCAAGTGCATTTGCTACAAATGCAACTGCCATTGAAGTTTGCAAGTCCATTTTACCCATATAAGACAAAACTCCAGCACCAATAAGTGCTACAAATCCGCCACCAAGAGAGTATAAAAACAATCCTATATATCCGTATGTTGCTAAATTACTAAATGTATCTTCCAAAAAAATATTCCTTAATTTTATTATAGTTTTTTAATCTTAGTGATTTCATCACGAAGACGAGCTGCCTCTTCAAAGTTTAACTCTTTGGCAGCTTGTTTCATTTTTAGCATTAGCTCTTTTGTTATTGCTTTTCGTTCTGATGCTGGCATTTTATCCATTTTTTTATGCTTTTGGTAAATGCCACCGTAATCTTCAACTTTTAAGTTTTCATCTAGCTTACGAATTGTGGTAGTTGGAGTTATGCCGTGTTTTTTATTATGGGCCTCTTGAATTTTTCTTCTTGATGTAGTTGTGTCAATAGCTTTTTGCATAGATTTTGTAATTTTATTTGCATATAAGATTACTCTACCATTTGAATTTCTAGCCCCACGCCCAATAGTTTGAATAAGCGCAGTCTCACTTCTTAAAAATCCCTCTTTATCAGCATCTAAAATAGCAACAAGCGAAACCTCTGGTAAATCTAAGCCTTCACGAAGAAGATTTATACCTATTAAAACATCAAATTCGCCAATTCGTAAAGCTCGTATAATTTGATTTCTCTCAATTGTATCAATATCAGAGTGCATATACTGAACTCTTATTCCTAAATCTGCAAGGTATTTACTAAGAGCTTCTGCCATTTTTTTAGTTAAAACTGTTATGAGAATTCTTTCATTTTTAGCTGCAATACCTTTTATCTCATCATGTATATCTTCTACTTGATTATCAGATGTTTTTATCTCTAAAATTGGGTCAAGAAGTCCTGTTGGTCGGATAATTTGATGGGCTACTACACTAGACATCTCTAATTCATACTCAGCTGGTGTAGCTGATACAAAAAGATAATATGGTGCTTTATTTATGTACTCATCAGCTTTTAGTGGACGATTATCTAAAGCTGAGGGAAGTCTAAATCCATAATCAACTAAAACCTCTTTTCTTGCTTTATCACCTGCGTACATGCCACGATATTGAGGGAGAGAAACATGAGATTCATCTACAATTATTAGATAATCCTTATTATTCATTGCTAAATAATCAAGTAATGTGAAGGGCGCTTCTCCAGGTTTTTTGTTTGTCAAAAGTCTAGAATAATTTTCAACACCCTTACACATACCAGTAGTTTGTAACATTTCTAAGTCAAATTCTACTCTTTGTTTTAATCTTTGATGTTCTAGTAGTTTTGCTTCTTTTGTAAAATATGCAAGTCTATCATCAAGCTCTTCTTCGATTCTTTTAATCGCTCTTGCCATTTTCTCTTGACTAACACTAAACTGCGAACATGCATAGATGGTAAATTTTTTATGATTTTCAAGTTTTTTGTTATCTATCACTTCAAAAGTGTAGATAGCCTCTATTTCATCTCCAAAAAATTCAATGCGAATAGCCTCTTGTTCAAAATAGGGCGGGTAGATATCTAGACTTTCTCCATTTACACGGATATGCCCACTATCAAAATAACTATCATTTCTACTATATCCCATCTCAACTAAACGAAGCAGAAGCTTTTTTTGATTTATTTCATCTCCAACTTCTAAAACTTGAACCATATTTAGATATTCTTCAGGATCACCAAGACCATAGTTTGCAGATACAGAAGCGATAACTATAACATCATCATAAGAGAGGAGATTAGCAGTAGATGAGAGCCGCATTCTCTCTAGCTCGTCATTTATAGCACTGTCTTTTTCAATGAATAAATCTTGGCGAGGTATATAAGCTTCAGGTTGATAATAATCATAATAAGATACAAAATATTCTACATGAGCATTAGGAAAAAATCCACGAAATTCAGAGTATAATTGAGCAGCTAAAGTTTTATTATGAGTCATAATGATAGTTGGCATCTTTACATTTTGTATAACCTTAGCCATAGTGTATGTCTTACCACTTCCAGTTACACCCTCAAGCGTTTGATAGCGATTACCTTTTAAAATAGAATCACTTAACACTTTTATAGCTTTTGGTTGGTCGCCAGCTGGTTCATATGGTGTATCTACTTTAAAGGTTGTCTCTTTTTTCATTGATGCAATTATAGCAAATTTTTGTGAATAAAATCGAGCTATCTAATGAAGTAAAGTTTATTTGACAAAATAGAATAAAATTGAATTAACTTCATCAGTTTTATAGATATTTTATAGTAGAATAGATATTATAAAGATAATAATAATGAAAAATGGTTAATAATGAAAAATTTTGCTATATATTTAGTACTACTATGCATTGGTATGTTTTTTAGTGCATGTGGAATTGGTGGTGTAAAAATAGTGATTCCAACATATACAGCTCCAAAAGAAGCAGCTAAAATATCTAAAATACAAACAAAAGATGAATTTATTTCAGATGATGCTTATTTGGCGCTATGGATAAATCCTGATGTTAAAAACACTCAAAAAACAAATAAAAAATTGCGCTCATTGCTAATTAACAACATAAAAGCTAAATTTACGCAAACAAATTTTATAACACTCGATCCGTTTGGCAGTGATGATGGCGTATCGTTAAATATGGAAATAGGTAGCTATAGTTATACTGATAATGGAAATAAGATATCTCTTTCATTAGAAGTTATATTTATCCTTTCTCGTGGTGTTGATGAATTTTTAGTTAAAACATATAGTGATAGAATAAATCGACAATCAAAAGATAAAACAAAACTTCCAACTGAATATGAGTTAGCATCTGATGCTGTAGCCAAAGTAGCTCGTTACTTTGTTTCAGACATCTCTCCTTTAAAAACAAATCAACTTCGTGAATTTAAATATATGCCTAAAGATTTAAAAGCAGTGATTCCTTATGCCAAAAACAAAAACTATAAAGGTGCTATAAAACTCATGAATAGATATGATGGTAAAAAAGATAAAAATTTTCATTATAATCTAGCTATATTATACGAAGCCCAAGCGAGCACTACTGAGAATATGAAACTTTTAAAACGTGCTCAAAGTAATTATGAAATATCAATGTCATTAGGTGGTTTTGATGATAAACTTATCATTAATGCTAAATCACAATTTGACAAATTTTATGACTTATTAGATAGAACTAAACAACAAGATAAAATTAATCAAGCATTAAGAGATAATAGAAATTCAATGATTGGTAGTAGTGAAGATGAATATAAATAGGAAATAAATATTCTTTATGTTGCAAAATTTTAAAATGTATTGACATATAAATAGTATTTGCCTATAATTTCATCTTCTTAAACATAAGAGACAAAATGTCTTGTTAGCTCAGCTGGTAGAGCACGTCACTTTTAATGATGTGGCCGATGGTTCGAATCCATCACAGGACACCATTTTTTGTTTATTTGCATTGAAGTTTAAAGCTCACGTACCGTATGTACGCTTTACTTGAAACTTAAGCACAACTAAATCAAAAAAACAATTTGGCCCCGTCGTCTAGCGGTTAGGATCCATGGTTTTCATCCATGTTACAGGAGTTCAATTCTCCTCGGGGTCACCACCTACATAAACAAAATCTATGCTAAAATTCCATTTATGAAATTAAAACTTTTTATATCTTTGCTTTTCATAATCACTACAACTCTAAGTGCTACGCACAAAACAGAGCATATTAACGACCATCACGAGAGCAGTTCATGTCTTATTTATATCGTTAATGATAACTTAGTAGCTTCAGATATTATAGATGAACTCAAAGATGTAAGTTTTACAATTGACTCAAAAATATTACCTCAAAGCTCAGAGCTAAAACTTTACACTAAAAATTTAACAAATCAAAATCGTGCTCCCCCTTTAAAATCCTAAAATAAACTCAAAAACTATATAAATTTACAATACAAGTAAGAGTTTCTCGTACTTGATTTTTAGGATAATTATGCAAAAAACAATACTATCATGTGCACTTTGTGCAACAATAATATTAGGATTAACGGCTTAATGAAAAATTTGGGCTCCTAAATAATCATTTTTTCTTATAACTCACTAGATAATCATCAACCATTTTCAACTTCAAGCTTTTACTAAATTCATTGTGAACTTTTAGTAATTTTTCACCCTC
>JAKISX010000055.1 GCA_021648405.1 Sulfurimonas sp.
GAGACTGTGAAAAAATACAGTCTCACTCCCTCAATAATCTCTAAAAAGTATCAATTACCAAGGATATTTCTTCGAAAATTGTACCATAAAAATATATTGTAAAAACTTTAGCATATAGAGTCTAAAACTGGCGATATGAAGAGCTATTTCTTCTTTTATTTGGGTTGTATCTCCATTATCTAGTGCTATTAGTAGTTTTTTAAACAGAGCTATCCCTATAAGGTTAAGCAGTCTCTTGAAATTATAGGTAAACATGATGAGTGCATTTTCTCCTTGAACCTTTTTTTTACTTCTAACCAAAAAGTGATCCCAGCCAAGATTTCGTTTGATAGTTCCAAATGGATGTTCAACTATTGAGCCTCTTTTTTTAATAAGGGCTTTTGATTGAGGTGTTTCTAAATCTTGGTAATATTTATCTAAAAGTTCTTGTTCTTCCCATCTTTGTATTTGTTTGTAACGGGTTGTCTTACCTAAGCATTTATCTTTTATGGGGCAAGCAGTACATGTAGATATTTTTGGTCTATAAATAAACATGAGTCTGCCATTTCTAACATTACTAGAAATACTTTTTGGTATCTCTTCATTATTAGGGCAGATATAACAATCTTTCTCTACATTATAAGTAAACTTATCTTTAGCAAACTTTCCTGCATTTTTTTGTTGCTGTCCTGTTTGGCTGTAAGGAACAAGAGTTTTAATACCATCATCCACACATCTCTTTATTTCAGTAGCTGAGTAATATCCTTTATCTGCTAATATCACCAAGTTAGGGTTTGTTATTACTTCTTTAGTTTGAAGTGCCATCTTGTGCAATTCTTGTTTATCTGTACCTTGTGAAGTTACATCAGTAGCTACAATAAACTTGAATTTATCATCTACGCATATCTGCGAATTGTAAGCCATAAGGTTATGAGCTGATTTAACCATCACACTTGCATCTGGGTCAGTTCTATTGTACTGGGTACGTCCTATCTTTTCTAGGAACTTCTTTTTCAGCTGTAAGTCTTGCTTTTTTTTTAAGAGTAAGTCTAGGTTACGGGGAAGTTGTTTAACTAGTTTAGTTGTATGTGTTTCTTCATCGCTGTACTCTAAGCTTGTAAGGTATTCATCAATGGATGATTCTACACTTGATAGGTCTCTTTGCGTGGTCTTTTTCATTATCAAGGTGTTTTTAGAAGCGTTAGCTCTTAAGAAAGCACCATCTAAAGCTACAAGTTCATCTCCTATTAATGCGATTCCTTTAAGGATCAGTACAAAATCTTTAAATACTGCTTTGAGTGCCTTAGGATTGTTCTTTCTAAAGTCAGAGATAGTTTTATAAGTTGGTTTGAGTCCTGCTGTTAGCCACATTAGTTCTATGTTACGAGAATTTTCTTTTTCTAAGGCGCGGGAGCTTCTTATCTTATTGAGATAGCCATAAATATATATTTTAAGAAGTAGATTTGGAGAATAAGATTTCTGTCCTTCAAAGCTTGTTGATGTATCATCAAAGCCCATCTCTTTTAAATCAAGCCTTTGTACATAAAGGTCTACTGCTCTTACTTGATTGTTCTCATCTACTAATTCATCAAGACTTGGAGGAAAAAACTGTTGTTGATTACGGTTTATCCCTTCTTTGTATTTCTTACTCATATAAAAACCTATTTAAGCCCTGTGTCTAGGGCTTTTAATTGTGTGAATTATACTGCTCTTGAGCTTTAAAGTTGGTGAAGTTAAGCTCTATATGTTAGAATTTTTGTAATGTATGAGATTGTGGCTAATTTGTTGTTATTTCACAGTCTCTCGTACTTGTTATAGGTTTGCTTAATCTCAGGTTGTTATTCTGTAATTTGCAATAATTCTTCAGTAGCCATTTCATTGTTTTCTGGTAATTCTTCAGTTTTAGCTTTTTTATTTAATGTAATATTTAGTATATCCTTAACATCATCAGTAAATGGTTTTGCTTCTTTTGCTGTTAATCCGAGGGCATGTCCAACACTAACCATACCACCTAGAAATTTATCTAAATTAGCCATTTTCTTATGTAGCTCTTTTTGCATTTCTTCTAATTTTTTTAAAACTCTTTCTCTGTGCTTTTTGTCAATTTCAGTACTTTTTAAAATTTTATCTCGCAAATCATTTATTTTAGTCTGTATTGTTTCATGTTCTTCTTCTGTAAAAGTATAAATCTTTTTAGCAAATATATTTTCATACATCGTTGGGGATTTTTTTAAAAAATCTGCAAAAAATACTTGCAATGAGTGATACATAGCATTTACATCAGTTTTTGAACTATTAACTAATACTTTATTATCAATATCATATATATTGCAGAAATCGACTACAACTTTTTGTACTTCTAAAAGATCTAAAAACTCAGGCTGATGATTATCGTTGTAATCTGTCTGAATATTGTCTAATGCATCTTTTAGCATATCTTTTAAATGTAACCTTGCATCATCAAATACATCTGTTAAATATTTATCATTTATATAAGTCATTTTAATCCATTTTATATTATTTTAACACAATGTTGATTTATTCTTTGTGTAGTCATACACTTTATATGCTAGTCCTATAACGGCAGCGGGTGTTCAACCTGCGCTGCCGTTGTCTGAATGCGAAGCATTCAGACAACGGTTGTCGTGAGCGATAATTTCCCACTAGGGTAAATTATTAGTCTCCTCGAATTTGTTCTGTATTTAGTGCTTTCAGTTCATCTTTATAGGAAAAAATAGGCTCATATAATTTTTGGTATGCTAAACCAATTGCACCTCTAAAATGCACCATAGTTATTTTATTTATACCAATTTCAAATACTTGTTCTCTTGAAATATCTGGATAAGCTTCTATATATACTATCCTTTTTATGCCTAATTGATATGCTTTTTTAGCACATAAAAAACAAGGAGATGCAGTTGTAAATAATTGACCACCAATAATTTCACTATTACCGTACTTAGAAGCTTGTAGGAAAGCATTTTCTTCTGCATGTAGTGAACGAGTATAAACTTGATTTTTTTCATCATCTATTTTATTTTGCACTTGCTTAAAACAAAAAGCATCATTCAAACCCATATTATTTGAAGTAGCATATTGATTTTTTTGTTTATTTAAAATAAATTTAAATTCATTTGTTTTTCTTAATTTATTCCTTTCATAGTTGCTATAGTCCAATAGTGATGTGTTATTTAGTAATTCATTATGGCTTCTTAATAAACAAGGCATTTGTCCTTCTGGAACTTCATTCCAGCCAATAGCTTTAACTGAGGCATGTTTATTTAATACAACAGCACCTACTTGTCTAGATATACAACCTGAATTAAATTTTGCATTCAATGCTAATTGCATAATCATCTCATCTTTTGTTGGTGTAATAATTCCAGGATGTACAATTAGACTTAAATATTTGAAGACTTGTTTATATAATGTATCTTTTTGATCTTTGTTATTATCTATATAGATATCACTTCTTTGTACACATTCAATAATGTTTTGTGAGTTAAAATCTTTTACAGAATCTAAAGAACCTTTTTGTTTATCAGTATCATCTTTATTTAACTCTTTTTGATGAATCGCTTTTATATCTATCTTTTTCTTAGAAAATCTTTCATAAATAGTTTCGTCTGTGGCATGAACTGAAAAAGTATAATATGCTGAATATCTTTTTTTAAAAAAAACTATTTCAAATGGATTTTTTAAAGAATCGATTACTATATAGCAATATCCTTGTTCTTTAGATATATTTCTATATGCTTTAATTAGTAAGTTGGTATATTCTGGTAATTCAAAGATACTAACTTTTTCTCTTACTAAATCACCAATTACTTGTAGTTGCCGTATCGATAATTTTTTGTCATCTCTATTCTGTATAATTAATTTATTATACTTTTCATATAGATTTATAAATATATGACTTTTTGTTTTACTTGTAGCTAGTTTTATTAATACATCATTCAGTAATTTCTTTTTAATTATTGATTTTTTTAATACTTCATGCTTTTTATTATATTTTATTTTTTTGAATATTTTATTACTTGGCTTAAAAGAACATCCTAACATTGTATTGATTTCAATTACTAAATCTTCTAAGCTTTGTGAAAGTAGTTCTATTTCGTAATTTTTCTTTGTTGCTTTTATATATTTTAATAATTTTAATTTATTTTTTTCATTATAATTATTTTGTAATAGATTTAAAAGCTGTTCAAATTTAGAAGTTTTATCAAGCTTATTTTGTATATTAAAATTAATAAATGCTGAATATAAATCTAATATTTTTCTACACTCTTCTTTTATTTTTTTTTTCCATTCGATATTTATTTCACAGTCAACATCAACAAGTTTGTCTACCTTGATATTGTTTTTTACTTTTTGTATTTGTTCTTTACCTTTTTCTAATAATCCAGTTAAAAGTTTTATCTGACTTAAAAATATACTTTTTTCAAAAACAAAAAGCATCATAATAATTGTAGAAGGTCTTATAGTTTGAAATTTTTTATTAATAAAATTTTTACTTGCAAAATTTTGAATAATATTGTCTTTTCTATTTTGAATATGTGTATCCTCACAGTTAGTAGAATTATAATTTACATATCCATTATTTAAAATATTTGATATTGTTGAACAACCACTACCAGTTTTTCCTGTTAACCCAATGATTATAAATTTATTTTTTTGACTATATATGTTTTCTACAAGTTTTTTCATAAATATTTCCTTTTAAATTGAGTGATACATAACGGCAGCGCGGGTGTTCAACCCGCGCTGCCGTTGTCTGAATGCGAAGCGTTCAGACAACTATTTATTCAATATCATTATATATAGATTAGCCTTAATATCCACAATTAACCATCATTATAAATAATAGATAATAATACAAATTTATTTAAAAACATGACAAAATGACATATTTTTAAGTTTTTTTGAAAAAATAGCTTAATATCCTTAAAGATTTAATGATAGTTAATTGTTCCTTAGAGAAATAACTATCACAAATGATGGTTAAAAGTTATATATCTTACATAACACTCATGATGATACTTAAACGAAGGATTGAAGATGGAAGTTAAAAAGAAGCTGTTAGATTTAGTTAGAGATAAGATTAAGTTTAAAGAATTAATGGTAAATATGGGCGCATAAAACATCTTCCAAACTATGGTATATTGGGAGTAAACAAAGATTTATTTACAAATGCTTGTACCCCAAGAGCAGGCTTCGCGCTAAAAAAGTTCTAAAATATATATAAATTGTCAATCTAAAAACACTCAAAACAGAGGTTCAAGGAGAGGAATAGAAAATTATCTTTGAGCAATACTTTCTAATACAACAAATACTCTTGAAGGTGGAGTATTTTCACACATGAAAAATATGATTAGTTTGCATCGTTGATTGAGTAAAAGTTTGAAGATTAATTTAGCAGATTATTATTTGGTGAATTATAAAGAGCTATTTTGATACAATAAAGCGATTAAAATTTAAAGGCTTCATTTGAATAAACTAAGTATATACCCGATAACACTTGACGGAAATGATGTTTATAAAAAACGATTAGAGATAAAAGAGTATTTTCATAATACTTATACCCTTTATGAAAAAGTATTTGAAGTGCTAAAAGATGATGATGTTTTTTATAAAAAGTCTGAACTAACACGACATCCTATGATATTTTATTTCGGTCACACTGCAACTTTTTTTATAAACAAACTTATAAATATGAAAATAATCACTAAAAGAATAAACCCAGATTTTGAGTCTATTTTTGCAGTTGGTGTGGACGAGATGGCATGGGATGATGTTGATTCTAAAAACTATGCTTGGCCAAAAGTGGATGAGGTTAGAGAGTATAGAGATAAGGTAAGAGAGCTTGTAGATGAGCTTATCATGAGTATGCCATTAGCACTTCTTATAACACAAGATTCGCCGATGTGGGTAGTGCTTATGGGGATAGAGCATGAGAGGATTCATATAGAAACTTCACTTGTACTTCATAGACAGATGCCAATAGAGTTTGTAGAAGAGATTGAAGCATTTAACATCTGTACTCATAGCGGGGATGCACCTAAAAACACTTTAGTAAAGATTGATGCTCAACATATTAAGCTAGGAAAAGATATATCTCATAATCTTTATGGCTGGGATAATGAGTATGGCAATTATGAAGAGGATGTAAACGAGTTTCAAGCCTCAAAATTTCTTGTAAGTAATGGTGAGTTTATGGAGTTTGTCAAAAGTGGTGCTTATGAAAAAGAGGAGTATTGGGATGAAGAGGGCAGAGAGTTTTTAAAAAAAAGTGAGCAAAAACATCCAGCATTTTGGATTGAAGAAAATGGTGAGTATAAGTATAGAGCATTAAGCAAGGTGATTGATATGCCACTTAACTGGCCAGTAGAGGTAAACGCTCTTGAGGCTGAAGCATTTTGCAGATATAAGAGCAAAAAAGAAAATGTTTTATACTCTCTTCCTAGTGAGACAGAATATAGAGCAATTTACAACCATGCCTCTTTGCAAGATTTACCAGAGTTTCATGAAAGTAGGGCAAATTTAAACTTTTACCATTATGCTAGTTCCTGCCCTGTAGATGAGTTTAGTTTTAACGGCATTTATGATGTAGTTGGAAATGTTTGGCAATGGAGTAGAACACCCATGCGAGGCTTTGATGGATTTGAGGTGCATGAAGCTTATGATGATTTTTCGGTTCCCACTTTTGATGATAAGCATGCACTAATACTTGGCTCATCATGGGCGAGTAGCGGGAACCTTATTATGAAGCATTCCCGTTACGCTTTTAGAAAACATTTTCCTCAGTTTGCAGGTTTTAGATATGTGATCTCAGATACCATTAGGGATATAGAGGTGGATATTTATGAGAGCAATGAGCTTGTTTCTCAGTATTGTGAGTTTCAATATGGAGATAATCACTTCGGAGTAAAGAATTTTGCTATAGAGATGGCTAAAATAGCTTCAAAATTTTCAAAAAATAAAATAAAAGCATTGGACCTAGGTTGTGCTACTGGGCGTGCTTCGTTTGAGCTGGCAAAAAGTTTTGATGAGGTGGAGGGGATTGATTTTTCTGTTCGCTTTATTGGAGTTGGTGCAAAGTTAAAAGAGAATGGTTTTGTAGCTTTTCACTCAAATGAAGAAGGTGAGCTTGTAAAAAATAAAAAAGTTACTATTAAAGAGTTAGGATATGAGAGTTTAAAGCAAAAGGTATCTTTTTGGCAAGGGGATGCTTGTAACTTAAAACCAAATTTTAACTCTTATGACTTAGTTATGGCAACAAATCTTATAGATAGACTTTATAATCCAAGAGTATTTTTAGATACTATAGATAAAAGATTAAATGATGATGGAGTTTTAGTTATTGCATCTCCATACACTTGGCAGGAACGTTCTACAAAAAAAGAGTTCTGGCTAGGTGGATACAAAGATGAAAATGGTGTTGAGGTAAAAACAATAGATAACTTAAAAGAGATACTTGGTGAAAAATTTGAACTTATTCATTTGCAAGATTTGGAGTTTGTAATCAAAGAGAGTGCAAGAAAGTATCAGCATAGCATATCTGAGGTAAGTGTTTGGAAGAAAAAATGAGTTATGACTTTAGAGAGTCAGCATGTAGAAAAGATACAAATGCGGAAAAATACACATTAAGACAATCACTATTTAATACACAAAATATTATGCCTGTTTGGGTTGCAGATATGGATATAGATACGCCAAATTTTGTAC
This sequence comes from Sulfurimonas sp., assembly GCA_021648405.1. Lineage (GTDB taxonomy): Bacteria > Campylobacterota > Campylobacteria > Campylobacterales > Sulfurimonadaceae > Sulfurimonas. Next base: position 7,705 of record JAKISX010000055.1, read on the forward strand.
TTGATGCTGTTAAGAAAAGACTAGAGCATCCAATAGTTGGATATGAAGAGGTTCCAAATTCTGTTTGGAGGGCTCAATTAGATTGGATGAAAAATCATCATGGATTTGAATATAAAATACAAGATGTATTTTACTCACACTCTGTTGTGGCATCCATGGGTGTAGCTATAAACGCTTTTAGTGAAGTTGGCGATAAAATTATAGTGCAAACACCAGTATATCCCCCTTTTTTTCAAAGTATTATAAATAATGATAGAGTAGTGATTAAAAATTCACTCAAATTAGACAAAGATGGAAGTTATAGCTTTGATATAAATGATTTAAAATCAAAGATTGATAAAGATACAAAACTTTTACTTTTATGCTCACCTCACAACCCTGTTGGACGAGTGTGGAGAAGAGAAGAGTTAGAAGAGATTTTAAAAGTTTGTATTGAAAATAATATTGTAGTGTTTTCAGATGAGATACATTCCGATTTAGTCTATGCTCCAAATAAACATATACCTTTTGCAACACTAAGCCAAGAAGCTAAAAATATTACAATAACGGCAGTTGGTGTTGGAAAAACATTTAATATGGCTGGTTTTGCAATGAGTAGTGTTATAATTGAAAATGAAGATTTGAAAAAAAGATTTTTTAAATCTTACAAACATGTACACTTTGCAGAGGGTTCAACATTAAGCCATGTAGCTTTTGAATCAGCATATACAAATGGTGATTTATGGTTGAGGGAATTGAGAGAGCACCTTTTTAATAACTATAAATTATTAGAGAGTTTATGTTTAAAATTTTCAGATGATATTAAAATAACGCCAATAGAAGCTACATATTTAGCATGGCTAGATTGTAGAGGGATGGGTTTAAGTAATAAAAAACTTAGAGGTTTTTTTATAAAAGAGGCTAAGTTAGGTTTAAATGCTGGTTTGAGCTTCGGGAGAGAAGGAAGCGGTTTTATGCGCTTGAATTTTGCGGTTTCATCTGCTAAAATGTCACAAATAGTTTTGCAGCTTGAATCTGCACTAAAAAATAGGAAATAAAACATGATAAGCATAGATTGCAAAGAGTTTAAAAAGTTACTATAATATGTTTAGTGCTATTGAGATATATGAAAATCTAAAAAAGTGTGAGGCTTTTTTAGAAAAACACCATGTGTTAAGTTTAGCTACTTCTAGTGAAGATGAAATAAGCGTATGTAACCTTTTTTATGCTTATGATAAATCAACCCAAACATTTATAGTTGCAAGCAGTGATGATACTACCCATATACAAAATATACTAATTAATAATAAAGTTGCAGGGTCTATTGTTTTAGAAACAAAGACAATTGCTAAAATACAAGGGTTACAATTTAGAGGAAAATTTGATTTAATCGATGATAAAGATTACTCAAAATTATATTTTAAGTCATTCCCACATGCTATAGTTATGAGACCTAAATTATGGCAAATAAAAATTAATTATTTTAAATTAACCGACAACACTCTAGGATTTGGCAAAAAACTTATTTGGCGGGATTCTTAATCTCAAAGAGTGAACATGGGATGCCACTACTTTGAAAAACAGTTAATGAAGGAATATCAGCCCCTTTAAATCCATAGGCTCTACATCCGTGTGGTTTTTCTTTTTCCCAGGTTACAAAGTAATATTTACATCTTCTACAGTTGATTCTTTTCATGGCAGAAATTTTAACATAATTAGATACAATAACCACATTAATTTTATTAAGAAAGTACGGTTGTTTCATACTGATTGTCATTCTGAACTTGATTCAGAATCTAGCTTAAAATACTAGACGGTGAATCAAGTATGAAATAGCCTTAATTAAGAGAGAACATAAATAATGGATAAAATACTTCTAATGATACAGTTGCAAAATCAGCTAAATGATGCAACAAATGGCGAAAAATGGACAGATGGTATTACTAAAAATGGTAAAACTATAAATTGGAAGAGATGTATATATATGGAATGTGCTGAAATGATAGATAGCTTTTCTTGGAAACATTGGAAAAATATTGATGCACAACCAGATTGGGAAAATGTACAAATTGAAGTGGTAGATGTTTGGCATTTTATCATCTCTTTAGCGATTGAGAATTACTCACAAAACCTAAAAGGAAATGTTGAAGATTTAGCTATAGATATATCCCAAATGGAAGAATTTTCTAAAATAGATATCTCAAATAAAAGTTTCGCTTCTCAAGATGAGATTATATCAACAGTTGAAAATATTATGGGATTAGTATTAACTAAGCAAGAGTTAGACTTAGACTCTTTAATTTCAGATTTTTTTGATTTAACTATTATGTGTGGATTAGATTTAGAAACTCTATATAGACTTTATATTGGAAAAAATATATTAAATCAATTTCGTCAAGATAATGGTTATATAGATGGCACATATATAAAAGTTTGGGATGGACAAGAAGATAATATTGTTATGAAGAATATATGGGAAAATAATAGCGATATTAAACCAGATGAACTGTACAAAGAGTTAGCCAAATTATATTTTGCATTAAATAAGAGTTAATGAATCTCTTAGAGATTAAAAACTTGTCATTTGGATACTCAAAAGATAAGTTGCTTTTTAAAGACTTATCACTTACTCTAAAAAAAGGTGAAATAAAAGCGATAGTTGGGGAAAGTGGTGCTGGGAAAAGTACACTTTTTGAATTAATATTAGGGAATTTAAAACCTCTTAATGGCAATATAATTAGCTCAAACTCTTCGGAGGTTTTTCAAGACCCATATAGCTCTTTTCATCCAAGCTATAATCTTATAAATCAAATTAAAGATGTAGCATCTATTGATGATATAGATAGATATTTAAAAATTATAAATCTTGATGAAGAGTTATTGTTAAAACTACCACATGAACTCTCAGGTGGGCAACTACAACGCGCCTCCATTCTTCGGGCAATGCTTATGAAACCAGATCTTTTGCTTCTTGATGAACCAACATCTGCACTTGATAATGTAATTCAACTAGAAGTTATGAATATGCTTGTAAAAAATTTAGACAACATGGGGATGCTGTTAATTACACATGATTTAGAGTTAGCTAAATGGTGTGCAGATGAAATTATTACAATTTAAGGACATTTCTAAAAACTATTTTAGAAAAAATCTCATTAGATAAAATCCACTACCAGCCATAAGAATAGTTCCAAAAACATTAAATGATATGTTTGCACCAGCTAGTAGTATTTGTCCTCGCTGAAGAAGAAAAAAACTCTCTATTGCAAAAGTTGAGTATGTTGTCATTGCCCCCAAAATACCAGTTGATAAAAATGATTTCACATTTAAAGAAAGATATGTAGTGTACATAAAATATGCTATTAATCCACCCATAATAAAACTACCAATTAGATTAACTCCAAGAGTTCCAACAGGGATATCATGTGGAAATCTATGGCTAATTACACCATTTAAATATGCCCGTAAAACAGCGCCAATAAAACCGCCACTACCTATGGCTAGGATTGTTTGCCAACTCATCATCATACACCTTTTGCATTTTTTTTCTTAAATCATTTAACCACTCTTTGTTCTTTTTGTCAGCTACAAATGAATCAAGAAATATCACTTTTATTTTACCTGGTTTATAATAAAAGTTTTTTAAGTTATAATATTTTGATGTTTGCATAAATACTACTGGCTGAACTATTAACCCGTACTTATCAGCTATAATTTTAGCTCCAGATTTAAAAGGGAGCATCTTCTCTTTTGGTGAACGAGTACCCTCTGGAAATATAGCTATTGTTTTACCAAGTGAAAGTCTATGTTTTGCATCTCTTAATAGTTTAATTAATGAGGTCTTACTCTCTCTTTGGACAGGTATATTTTGGGCAAGTTTAATTGCTAATCCAAAAAAGGGTATATCAAACAATTGTTTTTTAGCTACCCAAGCAAGATTTTTTTTAGTTATTGTTTCCATCACTGCTATATCTAAATCGCTTTGATGATTAATGAGAAACATTTGGGTGTTTTCGTCTTCTTTACCCTCTATTTCTGTAGAAAAAAAGGTACTCAATCTTACTATCCACGCAGATATTTTTGGAGCTAATGGCTCTGGCACAAGATGAAAAATTAAAATTAAAATAGTTAAACAAACAAATATAATTATAGTAGCAAATAGCCAACTAATATGAGCAAAGATCTTCATGTTTAACCCATCCAATTTTATTATTTAGTAGTTTAACCTTTGTGAAATCTTTAACTTCACCCTCAGCTCTAAGGTAGATAATTTTATCTGTTGTCTCAAAGATAGTTCCATTATGCACAGGTAAAAGATGAATATTTGAGCCAACCTTTATACATATCTCTTTTGATGGTATTGCAACATATGCTGAATAAGTTATAGGAAATATTAATAATACAGAATAAATATATTTTTTACGCCATACAATTAAAATTAAAAGAAAAATTGATATGGCAATGGCAATAAACATTTTTAGTTTTTCTTTAGATTGATCCCTTGGTTTTAAATCACTTTGTGTAGTAACGCTATCATCATCCACTATAATTGGGATAGATATAGTTTTAAAGTCGTTTTCAATTAGATTAAAGTATGTAAATTTAAAGTTTTCTATTTTTTTATCAATAACTACAAAGTAAGTTATTTTAGATTTTTTAATGGAGTTTGTGCTTGATTCTATGCCTTGTTTGTAAACATTATTTAGTTTTAATTTATCTATATCGCAATTAGTAGCCTCTGCAACAAAAATAACAATATTATGCATATTATCAAAACTAGTTGTTTTGTAATCACTTAAAACAAATGAATTTGCGATGATATTTGAAAAATTTCTTTTTGGATTTAGAGCTACTACATTTAATTTAATACCATTAAGAATGGCGCTTTTGTATTCATCGTTTGTTGTAGATATTAATGAAGCTTCAATATCTGGCAATCTAGCTCCAGTAGAAAGTGCTTTAAAGTAAAAGGTATCATAAAAATATTTTTCTCTCTGTGTGCTATATGGCGTAGTATTGATAATTTCAACACCCCTAGCGTTAAAAAATGAATATACTAGTTCTGTAAAATTATTAGTAGTAGATAGCGTTCTAATTGTCACTGGGAAGATTTCCCCTTTAATTATTCTAGATGGCACTTTATCAAACTGTAGGTATAAAACTTTTGTATTAACATCTTGGGGCATCAATGAGACTATGCTTGATTGTAGCTCATTGTCATCTTCATCAAATATTTCAGTATTGTCATATGCATAAATATTTAATACAAAAAAAACTAAGATGAAAAATAAGCGCATTATGCCTCCGTAAAACCTTGCAACATAGCTATACCATCAACTGAACCAAGAATTGATTCCATCGCACGCTCAGGATGAGGCATAAGAGCAAATATATTTTTATCTTTGTTGCATATTCCTGCAATTGAATCGACACTTCCATTAGGATTTAGGTCATTACCATTTGCGTCTGTATATTTTAGCAATATTTGATTATTATCATTTAACTCTTTAAGTCCATCTTCATCAATAAAGTAGTTTCCATCGTGGTGAGCGATAGGGATATTTACAACATCATTATTATCTAATTTTTTTAAAAATTCGTTGTCATTATTTATAACTTTTAAATGATGATATTTAGATATAAAATGTAAATTTTCATTTCTCTTTAATGCACCTGGAAGTAAGCCAGCTTCAGTTAAAACCTGAAAGCCGTTACATATCCCTAAGATTTTCCCACCGTTGTTTGCATACTCAATAACAGCTTTCATTACAGGAGAAAATCTAGCAATAGCACCACTTCTTAAGTAATCACCATATGAGAAACCACCAGCTACAACCAGCAGATTGGTATCACTAGGGATAGATTTTGCTTTATGCCAAAGAATCTCAGTTGTAGCACCTAATGATTCAAATGCATATTGCGTATCATACTCACAGTTTGTGCCAGGGAACTGTAAAATTGTAACTTTCATTATGCTAACTCTATCTCGTAATCTTCAATGACAGTGTTAGCAAGAAGTTCTTCACACATCTTAGTAACATTAGCCATAGCTTTTGCTTTATCAGTTTCTTCTAGTTTTAAAATTATTTGTTTACCTATGCGAACATCATCTACACCATTAAAGCAAAGGGAATCTAGTGCGTGGTGAACAGCTTTGCCTTGAGAGTCTAATACACCTGCTTTTAGAGATATATTTACTATTGCTTTCATTTACTATTTTCCTAAAATTCTATTTAACACTTCTTCAT
>JAKISX010000003.1 GCA_021648405.1 Sulfurimonas sp.
GCGGCGTTGCTGCATCAGAGTTCCCTCCATTGTGCAATATTCCTCACTGCTGCCTCCCGTAGGAGTCTGGTCCGTGTCTCAGTACCAGTGTGGCGGATCATCCTCTCAAACCCGCTACCCGTCATTGGCTTGGTGAGCTCTTACCTCACCAACTACCTGATAGGATATAGTCTGATCCCAAAGCGAAAAAACGTTTTCCTCGCTGACTTATGTCATAGAGGCTTATCCAGTATTAATCACCGTTTCCAGTGGCTATCCTAGTCTTTGGGGCACATTAACTATATATTACTCACCCGTGCGCCACTCGTCAGCAGAGTACAAGTACTCTCTGTTACCGTTCGACTTGCATGTGTTAAGCACGCCGCCAGCGTTCACTCTGAGCCAGGATCAAACTCTCCATGATTGTCTGTTTCCTTGAAACGGAACTAGTCCCGTTTCAATTCCTTGCACTAAAGCTTCAAGCAAAGCTTGAAAGATAGTGTTTAGAACTTTTGTGAAACTTTAATCAAGTAAAGTACTTATTGCTAAGTATTACTGATCTTTTGCCCAAGAATTAAAATTCATTGGCTTTGTTGTTTATAGTCTAGTCTTTAACTGCTTAAGTAGTTAATAACTCGACTGTATAGTATCTATTACTATAAGGGAACTAAATATATAAATATATCTAGTAACTTACAGAATAGACGGTTGTTGTTATTGTGTTTATAAAGTAAACTTTATATAAACGCTAACTGTATTCTTTCGTTAGTCATTCATCTGTTTACTTGCTTAGTTTTCAATGATCTCAAACATCTTTTTTAAAGTCTCTTAAATTAAAAACTCTTAAAGCCCTAAACATTAGGTCTGTGTGTTTGTGGATGGGAATTATAGAGAAATATTGCTTTATTAGGGCTTAACTTTTGTGGGGAGTTTGGAAATGTTTTTAATTTGTGTGTTTAAATAGTAATAACTCTGCTACTACCATTCTTAATTCAATCGACATCAGTATCCAGCTTAGTCGATTTCTTACATAAATTATTTAGTTTATTTTTTCATCTTCTTCTTTAAATTTTTTAAAATATTTTCGCATGATTGTTCCAGCTGGCATACTATCTATTTTTGAAAAAATTAAATAACTAATAACAGCGTGAGCAATTAAAGTAATAATTAATCCCTCAAAAATACCTACTTTAAAAACCAATAAAGCACAAACGGTTGCGAGCAGTACAGCATAAGGACCAAAAGTAGCTACATGTAGCAAACCTAAAATCATTTTAGAACCCACAAATGCCATAATAATTGCTAGTGCAAAATATGGTAAATGATCTAAATATTGAACATTAAACACAAAGAATGTTATCAATAAACCAATTATCAATACAGAAAACTTAGTATAAGCACCAGCTAAATGATTTGTTGAAGATTTAGCTAATCCGTCCAAATTTGTCATACCACCGAAAAAACTTGCCCCCATATTTGATACCCAAATCGATAATAAAGAGTTATTTGAATGACAAGGGCGTTTTAATGGATCAATTTTTTCAATAGCTGCGTTACTCATAACCTGTTCAATAACATCAACCACTGCCAACATTAATGCGAAAAAGATTGCGTACACCCACAAATAAACAGAATCAAAATCAGGAATTGGTAAACCAATATTAAAATCCATATCTTCTACTTTTAACATTCTAACATCAAAAAAGAGTGAAGCTGCAATACCAAATGCAATTAAAGCAAAGTATGGCAGTGCGGGCTTAGTGCTTTTAAATTTCTTAAATAATCCAAGAAATAAAACAGCTGCTATCGCTGATAGTGCTACAACTTGGATACGGGCATCTGTCCAAAATTCTTCACTAACTGTCATGCCAGCTGGTAACATCCACATAAAAGGCAAAAATTTTAATGCTATCTTTAAGCCAATGCCTGCTAATAAGCCTTCTACTAAATAAGAGGGGACTGCCTTTAATAAATGTCTCTGCCAATCATATTTCCATATAATAGCCTGAAAAGATGATGTCAAGAAAATAATAAAAGCCATGTTTTCAATGCCAAAAGATGCTACTCCCATAGCAAGAATTGGTGCTAAACCAGCTGCAATTCCTGGAGCACCTATATAATTACCTGGGCGAAACCAAGCAAATATAAAGCCTATAAAAGAAGCAAAAGCAACTGTTGCTAAGCCAACTTGGATAGGATAATCAGACATCATTGCTATGCCAATAGATAATGGGATGGCCATTGTTGCTGTGATAGTACCAGCTTGAATATCACGAATAGCGTATTTAGCAACAAATGCTGCAGAACCATGGTCTACACTCTGAATCTGCTCAATATTTATATTTTTTTTTGCCATTTTTATTTACCTATTCTTTATTATTTTTTAAATATATTTTCTATTTTCATTATAAATATTAGATTTTAGTATATTATAATATCACTTATAAACAAAACAACTTAGCACCATCATTTTTTTTTACCTTAAACTGTTACTTTACCCCACATTTTTAAGATGTTATTAGTTTTTTTCTTGAAGTAATGCCAATGCGAGGTTTTAAAGGTGCCCATATGTAATTTAGTTTAAAAATATATTTATATCCTAATATATTTTTAAACTAATTATTATATATAAAGACTCGAGATAACTCGAGTCTTTATTATTTTTTATAGAATTAACACTTAATTTCAGAGTTCTTTCTATCATAGTAATAAATATTTAATACCAAACAAACTATATAGTAAACAACAAAGCCGTAGATTGCATATTCAGCATGCCCAGCTTTAATTTGTTGACCAAATAATTTAGGCATAATGAAAGCACCATATGCACCAATAGCAGCTGTCCAACCTAATACAGGACCAGCTTGTACTTTGTTAAAGATGTATGGAATAGATCTAAATGTAGAACCATTACCAATACCAGTACCAGCAAATAAGAACATGAATCCCCAAAAGAATGGCCACCAAAATTGTTCAGCAGCAGCAGCAGCGCCTTCAACAGCAGCAACTTCTCTAGCTTGTACAATAAAGTAAGCAACAAATAAAGCAGATACAACTTGAAGTATAGTACTCCATGTAGTAACTCTAGCACCACTTCCTATTTTATCTGACAACCAACCACCTAAAGGTCTAATTAGAGCACCAACTAATGGCCCTAAGAATGCATATGCAAATGGGTTAATTTCACCTTGAAAAATATCTTGAATAAGTTTAGGGAAAGATGCAGCATATCCAATAAATGATCCAAATGTCATTACATAAATAATAGTCATAATCCATGTGTGCTTATTTCCAAATATTGCAAATTGCTTATCGATATTTTCTTTTAATTCGCCAGGTGATAGGTACTTCATTAATGCTAATGCAATAATTACAACTGTAGGAAGAACTATCCACATGTTAACTTTTAATCCGATTAACATATATGCACCAATACCAGCAGCTATAATACCAAATATTAATAATAAAATAGTTTTACTAAGTTCACCAACAATATTACCAAGTTTTGGTGTAGCTGATTTAAGGTTATTCATACCAAAGAATGCAGCAATAGCTGTAATACCAATCAATGGTACCCATACCCATGCAGCATCTTGAATATAAACAATTTTTTCAGTACCTGGCATTTGCATACCTGAACTAAACGCACCACCAGCAAGCATTAATGGAATTAAGAATTGCATTGTACTTACCCCTAAGTTACCAAGACCAGCATTTAAGCCTAACGAAGTTCCTTGTACCTTTTTAGGAAAAAAGTAAGAGATATTTGACATTGAAGATGAGAAGTTACCACCACCAAAACCAGATGTTGCAGCAAGTACTGCTAAAACAGCATAAGAGACATCTTTATCTCCCATAGCCCAACCAGCACCAAATGCAGGAATTAAAAGAAGAGCTGTTGTAAAGAAAATAACATTTCTACCACCACCAATACTAATTAAAAATGTATTTGGAATCCTAAGTGTTGCACCTGCTAGACCTGCTACCGCCGGTAATGTCCAAAGCATTGCATTTACTTGTGCCCAATCTTCAGGTGTTTGAGGATTCATACCTAATGTGAATCCCATTTTTTTCATTTGTACAATAAGCATACCCCACATTAACCATACCGAGAAAGCTAGTAATAGTGCAGGAATTGAAATCCAAAGATTTTTAGTAGCTATACTTTTACCCTCTTTATCCCAAAACTTTTCGTCTTCAACATCCCATTTTTCTATGTTAATTGCCATATTTTTGTTCCTTATTAAGACTATCTAACATCTCTGTTAGTTCTTCGTTTGAAAGATTATTATGTGCATAGTTAAAGATAATTGTATCTTCTCTATAAATATGCACTCTTAATAACTCCACCAATTCTTTTGCTTGAACCACCGCTGCATCCAAAATAATAATACGAGATCTTTCATCAGGTATTCTTGAAAATAATGCAAATAAATTAAAAGTGACTGCTGATAATTGTAATGCTTTTGTATGTTCATCTTCTAAAACATCAATAGCATTAAAAAAATCACCACTTTTTGAGTGATCACCTGTTTCATTCATTATCCTACTAATAGTAGGGAAAATTGTTTTTTCTTCTTCTAAATTATGTTCTCTAACTTTTTCATCAAAAAAAGTATAAAATTCTAACAGTCTTTTATTGACTTCTTTATCAACCTTACCACTTTCAATCATGGCAAGCGTTTCTTCAAAATTAACTAATATATTGTCATAATCTCTATGATCATCCGTAAATTTTTGTAATAGAGGATGCAAATCCTCATAAGGGACCTGCTCATCTATTTTAGGTGGATTATATGCTTCTGGAGGAGAATAAGGCGAAGCCCCTCCTCCATCATTTATTTCCACCTCTGTTTCATTATTTGTTAAACTAAAATCCATATTTCTCCTTTGTATAAATAAATTATTTATTTATTTATTATTTTTTTATCGGTAGTATCTTTTAATAGCCACCACATACCTAAGAATGTAATGAATACCATAAATGCCCATGCACTAGACCAAAGCCCTGTGTAAGTTAGTAGATACCCGAATATTATTGGTGTGAAAAAACCACCAAGACCACCAAGGACTCCTACTATACCACCTACCATACCAACATCATCTGGATATTGTTCTGGAATATATTTATAGACAGCTGCCTTACCAATACCCCAAATTGCACCGATAAGAATTACTAATACTGCAAAAATCCAAACATTTGCTTGAAATGATATTCTTGTAGTACCTTTAATTAGAAGTTGTTTTTTCTTAACTTTATCACCAACTTTAACAACAGCTTCTTGCCATGATTTTTTAATTGGAAAGATATGCATATCTTCGCTATCAATTTCATTTATTTCATCTTCTGCTGTTTTTGGTGAAAATTTATACACTCTTTTACCAACTGTTACAGAATTTTCAGTAACCTCTGTAACAATTCCAGGAATTTTGGCTATAACACCTTTACCTGGTGAGAATGCCTCAACCTTTGGTACCATTAACATTGCACTAATCACTAATGAACTAACAAGCACCCAAACCATAACTTTTCTTCCACCATAAATATCTGATAACCATCCACCAAAGGCACGAATAACACCAGAAGGAAAACTGAATGCTGCGGCAAATAAACCAGCTGTTACTAGTGGTAAATAATATACATTAACAAAATACGGAACTAACCATTGAGAAAATGCAACAAAACAACCAAATACTAGAAAGTACCATAAACCATATTTCCATACTACAGGGTCTTTGAGTGGTTTCATCATTTGCATCATTGTTTTTTTAGAAGCTGATGTTTTTTTGTTTTCTGTACCTATTAAAAATATTACAGCTGTAGCTAATAACATAATTGAATAATAAACTGGGAGCATTCTCCAACCATCTGGATTATCTCCAGCTGTTAAACTTAGTAATATTGTAGGAGCCAATAACGCTGTACCTGCAGCACCTGCATTTCCTGCACCAAATATACCTAATGCAAAACCTTGATTTTTCTTAGGATACCAAACTGAAGTAAAAGCGATACCAACAGCAAATGTAGCCCCAGTAAGACCAAATCCAAAACTACACCATGCATATTCTGTAAAAGTTTCTGCTTTAGATAATAAATACATAGGAATTGCAGATATTGCAAGAGTTCCAGCAAATATATATTTACCGCCGAATTTATCAGTTAGCATACCTGCAGGAAGTCTCATTAGTGCACCTGTTAATACAGGAATACCCATTAACCAACCAATTTCTACAGCATTCCAATCAAATATTTCGTTACTTACTAAAAAAGTAACTAATACACCATTTAGTAGCCATGCTGAAAATGCTACTGTAAATGCAAATGTGTTAAAAAATAACATTCTATGAGATTTGCTAGTTGCTACTTTTACATGCATTGTAAATCCTTATAAACTTAATTTTGACTACTAAATATCTAAGGTAAGAAAAGATAAAGAATAGCAAAATAATTATAAGCTATTCTTTATTAAGGGTGCCTTAAAATTTAGTTATTTTCAGGTCTTTTAATGTCATCCCACTGAGTTTTAGGATCTCTAATTGTTTTTCTATCCCAGTTCCATCTAACAACTTGCAAAGGTCTAGTAATATAGTGTAAAGGTACTACTAAAAAGTGTACTAATCTTGTAAATGGAATCAAGAATATAATCAAAAATGCACCAACAACATGCAATTTAAGCAATAAAGGCATTGCAGCCATTGCTACTACATCTGGAGAAAAAGCAAATAGTGACCATAAATAAGGTGCCATGTTAGATGCATACCATCCTGAACCCCATCTTAACTCGATTGCTACTAATATTCCAACTACAAACTGAGCAATAAGTAAAATTTCAATCAATAAATCCATTTTATTCGTTACCATTTTTACTCTATCGTTTGTAACTCTTCTAATAAATAAAAATACAAGTCCAATAAGTCCAAGGAAAGCAAAAATTAATCCTCCAATTTCCAAGTATACTAAACTCATACCACCGAAAGATGTGTAGAATGATGGGAATATAAATCCAACTAAGTGTGCTAAAAATACAACTATTATTCCGATGTGAAAAGGAACAGATGCTGAATAAAGCTTTTTACCTTCTAGTAGTTGTGAAGATAAAGATGAATATTTAAATCCAGTCTTGTATCTAAAAATTGTTCCTACTAAAAAAATCACTAAAGCAACATAAGGAAATGCGCCAAATAATATTACGTCCATATTAAACTCCTTTGTTTAATTTTAATTTATTAACAAGTAGAACAGCCACTACCCATTGTACCACCTACATCAAATGTAGGACCACAACTAGTATTGGAGCTCTTTTTACCTTCTTCAACTTCAAGTTCACTACTTAAAAAGCCAAAAAAACTTGTATCTCCAAATGGTTTATTTTCTTTGATTAACTCAAAGTCTGTATCTAAAACCAAATAGATAGCTTTTATAAGATGCATAAACATTGCCAAAGGAACATCTGGAACTATTAATGTTTTGTATTGTTTTTTATACAAAGCATCTTTTTGTTCCATACTTGAGGGAGTGAACTCCTTCATCATGTTCTCTACAGCAGGGGCAATCATTAGTCTTACTAACTCTTTAATTGTTTCTTGATTTTTCATTTTTGAAATTAATCTCAAAACATTTGTTAAATGATCAGACAATTCATGTCCGCAGTCATTATTAACAGCAGCATGTTCTTGACTTAACCCAACCATAACATCACCCCTAGTATAATCATCACCGTAAAGAAGGTACCCTATCTCTAATGAAGTAACTGCTTGGACTTCGAAAGATTTTGTATAAATCTCTTGAAGTTGATAAATATCCTTTGGAATAAGCTTTTCAAACTTTTCCAATTCTTCCAAAGCACTATCATATTTACCTGCTAAAACAGTTTTTACCTCTGCTATTGCTTCGTAATAGTTTTGAGCTGGGTAATCAAATAGTAATGAAAATTTTGCATAATGATCTAAATTCACTACTAAATCCCTCTTGCTGGCTTATCTAAGAAACCAAATCCTGTACTACCTTTAACATCAGATGTTGACTCAAGCATCTCGATAGCTTCTTCTCTGTGTGCTGCTGGAATTACAAATCTATCATCAAACTTAGCTAATGAAGTCATCTGATAGATAGCTTCTGCAGTAGCTGGATTAAGTCCACAATCACTTAATGCTGCATTTGATTTCGCTTCTGAAATATCACCAACAGTAAGATGTCTTCTATAAACTCTTACAGCCATTAACTTTTTAAGCTTGTCGGCCATTAGTGATTCGTCGCCATTGCTAAATAAGTTAGCCATATATTTAAGTGGCATTCTCATATTATCAATAGATCCAAAAATTTCATCTATACTTGTATCGTATAACCACTTATCATCCCAAGCTTTTGCTTTAGAGTTAAGAGTTGAAAGATCTTTAGAGTTTTCACTAATTGATGCCATAACTGGTAACATTGGTGGAACATAAAATAAGTTAGGCAGTGTTCTGAACTCCGCATGTAGTGGGAGTGCAATTTTCCATTCTTTTACAAACTTATAAACTGGTGACTCTTGAGCTGCTTTAATAGTTGAATCTGCTACGCCATTTTGTTGAGCTGCTTTAATCACTCTAGGATCAAAAGGATCAAGATATATATCCATATGCTCATCAATTAAGCTACTATCACTTGCTGATGCTGTTGATTGAATTTTATCTGCATCGTATAACAATACACCTAAGTATCTGATTCTACCAACACAAGAGTGCATACAAGCTGGTGCTAATCCTGATTCAATTCTTGGAAAACATAATAAACATTTTTCAGACTTACCTGTACTCCAGTTATAGTATGTTTTCTTATAAGGACATGCAGTTACACACATTCTCCAAGCTCTACATACATTTTGATCAATTAAAACAACACCATCTTCACCTCTTTTATAGATAGCTCCTGATGGACATGAAGCTACACAAGCCGGATTTAGACAGTGATTACAAATACGAGGTAAATAATAAAACGCTATTTGCTCTAACTGAAACATTGCTTCTTGCTCTGTTGCAGAAAGATTGTGTAAATTTGGATCTTTTCTAGCATGCTCAGGAGTTCCGCTTAAATCATCATCCCAGTTTGGACCCATTTTAATATCAATAGGCTTACCAGTAATTAGTGAAACTGGTCTAGCTGTTGGTTGAATATCCATCTGTGGTGATTCTGTTAAATCTAAATACTTATAAGTAAATGGCTCATAGTAATCATCTATTACCGGAAGATTAGGATTATGAAATATATTCAGTAATCCTTTCATCTTACCAGCACCTTTTAGTGAGATGTCTCCAGAACTACTTCTGTCCCATCCACCTTTATATATATCTTGGTCTTCCCATTTAGTAGGGTAACCAGTTCCCGGTTTAGTTTCAACATTGTTGAACCACATATATTCAGCACCTTTACGGTCTGTCCATATATTTTTACATGCAACTGTACAAGTGTGGCAACCTAGACATTTATCTAGGTGAAAAACCATCGACATTTGTGATCTTACATCCATTCTATTCTCCTTAATTATATTTTGTGTGCTTAAAAAACAACACTGTCTTTTTTTCTAACAACAACATGAGCATCTCTGTTTACAGCAACTGGACCCCAATAGTTGAAGTAGTATGTAAACTGAGCATAACCACCAGCTAAAAGATTTGGCTTAAGACGAACTCTAGTAATAGCATTGTTACCACCACCTCTTGTTCCACCTTTAAATCCTGGACGCTTATCTGTTAATGGGATACTTATTGTTCTCTCAATAGTATGATAAACAATACACGCACCCTTAGGTATTCTAGCACTAACACAAGCTCTAGTTGCATATACACCATTATCATTAAGGACTTCAACCCAATCGTTATCTTTGATTCCAAGATCTTTAGCATCAATTTCACTAATCCAACAAGGCTCCATACCACGAGAAAGAGTTAACATTCTAATGTTGTCCATATAAGTAGAGTGAATATGCCATTTACCATGTGGAGTTAAACAACTAAGCACTTTTGCATTACCCTCAACTACTGTTTCTCTTAAATCCCCATAAACTTCTTTGTTTGGTGAAGGTTTAAAAGTTGGTAGATGCTCACCATGCGCAATATAAAGCTCATGATCAAGGTAAGTATGTTGCCTACCAGTTAATGTTCTCCAAGGGACCATTTTTTCAACATTGTAAGTATAAGCAGCATAAGCTCTGTCTGAATTTATAAGACCAGACCAAACCGGAGAAGAATTATATCTACGAATAGTTTTTTGTAAATCTCTATAGTTTATATGAAGATGTTCTTGTCCCTTAGCAATATCTTTAAGATCTAGACCAGTTTTCTTCTCTGCATTCGCATAAGCTTTGTTTGATAACTTACCGTTAGTAACACTAGATAAGTGAAGAACAGCGTCAATAGCAGAAGTATCTTTTTTCAAAGATGGATAAATTTTACCATTGAATGGTTCTAGCTCCGTAATAAAATGATTAGAATCAATCATTTCATCATAAGCTTCTTCAGTTTCGTAACTATTACCGTGAGCACCAGCACCATTTCTCATGTTTGGCCCAAGGCGGATATATTTGTCATAAAGCTCTGTGTAGTTTCTTTCTTGGATAGCAATTTTATGCATTGTTTTTCCAGGGATAGCTTCACATTCGCCTTTGTACCAATCTTTAATAGTTGATTGAGTAATCTCATCAGCCGTATCATGCCCTAGAGGAAGTGTTACAACATCTTTAACAGTACCTGGCAAGTGAGTTTTTGCTAATTCACTTACATCTTTAGCAATATCACTAAAAATTTGCCAGTCTGTTTTTGATTCCCATACAGGCTCAATAGCAGCACTAAGTGGATGAATAAATGAATGCATATCAGTAGAGTTAATATCAGCTTTTTCATACCATGAAGCAGATGGAAGAACGATATCTGAATATAGTGCAGATGTATCCATTCTAAAGTTAAGGTCAATTACTAAATCCATTTTACCTTCAGGAGCAACATCACGCCATACAACTTCTTCAGTTGCAGCTTGATCAGTTGCAGTGATATTATGAGTATTTGTACCAAGATAGTGTCTAGCACAATATTCTTGACCTTTCATACTACCGCCAATTGCATTACCTCTCCAAATATACCATACACGAGGAAAGTTTTCCTCAGCATCTACATCAGAAACAGCATATTTTAATTTTTTGCTTTTTAGTTCCTCTAATACATACTTTTGAATTGTCGCATTATCATCACTTCCAGCTTCTTTAGCAACCTCTAATGAACTTTTGTCAAATTGAGGGTAAAAAGGCATATGTCCCATTCTAACTGATTTAAAAATATCATCAGCCATATGACCACGAGTATGCTTGTTGTCAGGTACAGTATTATATTCTGCATGTTTAGAATCGTATCTGTACTGGTCAGTATTCATATAGTGCCAGATTGGACCTTGTTGCAATCTTGCAGTTGCATTCCAGTCTTTTGCAAGAGCGATAGGTCCCCATGAATCAACAGGAGCAAGTTTTTCTTGTCCAACATAGTGATTAATACCACCACCATTTTTACCAACTGAACCAGTAAAAATAAGCGCCATTGTAGCAGCTCTATACATAAGGTTTTGGTGATACCATTGATTAATACCAGCACCAACGATAACCATACATTTACCCTCAGTTATCTCACCAGTATTACCCCACTCTCTAGCGATACTAATGATAGTTTTAGCATCAACACCTGTGAAGATTTCTTGCCACGCAGGAGTATAAGCAGCAGTTTTATCATTATAATCTTTAGGATATTCGCCCTCTAGACCACGATTTACACCATACTGTGCAAAATGAACATCAAATGTAGTTGTAACTGCAACTTTTTCACCACTTGTAGTAGTGATATATTTAACAGGAACACCTCTCATTCTTTGTTCATCTAAACCAAAGTCATCAAAAGCAGCTTGAACTACACCATCATTATCATTGATAAATGTAAGTGTAGGGTCGTAAGCTTTATCATCGATAGAGCTTTCTAGTTTCATGTTCCATTTACCAGTCTCTTGCTTATCCCATCTGTGACCCATACTACCTTTTGGTACTACAAACTCTCCTGATGTTGCATCATGCTGAATAAATTTCCAATCACCATTTTCAATATCTTTATGCTCAGCTAACTCGTTAGCTCTTAAAAGTCTACCTGGCTTAATAATACCTGTTTCATCTGCTTCAATTTTTACTAAGTATGGAACATCTGAGTATTTTTTCAAGTAATCATTAAAATATGGAACTTGTTTGTCATGGTGAAACTCTTTAAGAACAACATGTGTAATAGCTTGCCAAAAAGCACCATCACTACCAGCGTGAAGTGGAATCCATTGATCAGCAAATTTACTAACCATACTAAAGTCAGGTGCACATACGATAGTTTTTGTACCATTATGTCTAGCTTCTGCAAAGAAGTGACAATCCGGAGTTCTAGTCATATTAAGGTTTGCACCCATATCTATAATCATCTTAGAATTATACCAGTCAGCACTTTCACAACAATCTGTTTGCTCACCCCAAATTTCTGGAAACGATGGTGGAAGATCACAATACCAGTCATAAAAAGAGATGTTCATACCGCCAAAAAGTTGTAAAAATCTTGAACCAGCTGCATAACTAAGCATTGACATTGCAGGAATTGGAGAGAATCCAACTACGCGGTCTGGACCATATTTTTTAGCTGTATATATGGTAGCATTAGTCATAATCTCTCTTGCTTCTTCCCAAGATGCTCTTCTAAATCCACCTCTACCACGAGCGTGTTGGTAAGATTTTCTTTTTTCTTTGTTTGCTTGAAGATTAGTCCAAGCTACCATTGCGTCTCCGCCAGCTTTACTTTTTTCTTCTCTATAAGCATCAAGTAATGCACCTCTAATTAAAGGGTACTTAATTCTAATTGGGCTATATAGATACCAAGAAAAAGAGATCCCTCTTTGACAACCTCTAGGCTCATACCCTGGTAGTTTACTATCGATTTCTGGATAATCTAATTGTTGAGTTTCCCATACAACAATTCCATCTTTTACAGCAACTTGCCAAGAACAACTTCCTGTACAGTTTACACCGTGCGTACTTCTAACAATCTTATCATGCGCGAATCTATTTCTATAAAACTCTTCCCATTTACGCGTGCTAGGATTTACTATATCTTCTATCCAACTCATATTATGCATCCCTCCATTGACTTGACTGTGTTTGATTCACTTGTTGTCTATCATATAATTCTTGATTAACTGATTGTTTTCTTCTTCCATTACCTAGAAGGCTTAAAATAATAAACATTATAACAGCACCTGCTACACCCATCATTACAAAATTTTCTCCACCTGCACTACCAGGATTGTTTACTGCATCTAATACAAATGCATCAAGATCAGCAATCTCCTCTTTTGTTAGGGGCTTACCTTTGTATGCTTCTTGCATAACTGGTGATGACATGTTTTCAACAGAACCTAGCGAATACTCAAAAGTACCACCCATACCTGTTAAATCCATTGCCAATGTACCTCCGCTTATAACAGCGGAACTATTAACATTGTGACAAACCACACATGATACAGCACCATTTTCAAATGACTTTGTTCCATCATATAAATTTGCACCATTTTCTACACTTGCAGCAAAACATGCTGCTGAAATAGACAAACCAACTATAAGACGTTTTATCATAACTACTTTCCTCCTTAATATTAACTGTCTTGGAGTATATAGGCTTAATTATTTTATGTCAATTAAATTTAAGGTATCTTTTCAAATATACAAACTATCTACAATTTTTTTAAGTTAGTGTTACTTTTCGACACAAAGAAAACTTACGTTTATATTATATAAAATGTCACTAAAGTGTTACTCTATTATTTTTTATTATTTTTAAATAAAGATAATTTTAATATTTTATCATTGCCCTGCATATAGGTATTTCAGCATACTTTTACTTAAATTATTGTATAAATAATGAAATATTTACACTGAGGAAAATCATGCAAAATAACACTTTCGCATATACATCAAGTACACTACTTAATGCATATAAAAAACGACGAAATGAATTAACACCTTTACTAAAGAAAAAGAAAGAAAAGGATGAAGAAAAAAAAATTCACCTAGCTCTACTATCAATTGATTTATGTATCCAAATTTTTAATGATGCAAATCGTGAATTTCCTAAAATCAATAAATTAATTATTGAAAAAGAAAATAAAAACATTCCATTAATTAAAAATAAAACCTCTGGAATTAAAAAACTTAAAAAAGGCATTGCTGCATTAGATGAACATGACAATATTATTTTTAAGAGAAAAATGCATTACTCTATAGAATTAGCTAATAGTTCTAGCAATCAGATACCATCTGAAATTGCTTCAAATATACTCAAAGAAAATGCTTTCTTATTTACGCATATATTACATGTGCTATATAATAATGAAAATCAAAAAGAGGTATTTAATGCAATTTCAGCACAATTAAAATATATCATGGGATTATGTATTATAGAGCCTATATCTACTGGAAAAGATATATACAAAGAGATACTTAAAGAAAGAGAAAAATATGATAATACCTCAGATGAATTAGAAAGTTTCATACTTAATTCTCACCACTATTGTTTAACTATCTTACTTTTTTCAAAACACTGGATGGGATATAGAAAATTTTCCTTAGAAGAGGCAGAAAAAGCTTTAAACGAAAAAATAAACGATATTTTAAAACAAAGAAAAAGTAATTCTGCTCCTGCTCAAAAATAAAATTATTCCCAGTCAAGTAATCTTTTTTCACCCTCCAAACAACGGATATGAGTCACATCTTGGCTCATCTCTATAACTCCACGATAGGTGCCATCATTATCACGAACAGGAAAATACTGGATATGAATAAATTGACCTTTGAAATTAATCCAAAACTCTGCTAAATCCTGTCTTCCTGCCTTAAACTCTTCTAATATCTTAATAACTTGATCTACACTTTTTGGTGGATGACAAAACCTTACTTCTCGGCCAATAATACCTGCACTTCTAGGAAAAACTCTATCCTCTCCTCTGTTATAAAATACTACTTGGTCATTTTCGTTCACATAAGTAATATCTACAGGCAAGATTCTAAAAATGGAGTTAACTTGCTCAGGTGTTAAGTAACCTTCGTCATAGTGCGTTTTGTCGTCTATAGCAAATGGTAATTTTCTTTTCTGTGTATCTTGGCCTGGATGTATATATTCATCTTCAGGATATGGTGTTGGATTTTTATCAAACATCCAGCCTATCTCTTTATCCCCATCTTTAAATTCCCTCCACTCATCTTCACTTAACATCCCCATAGCATTAGGAAAAAGTCTTCCCTCTTCTACACTTAAGAGATGCTCTATTGTTGAAAAAAGTTGTTTTGAAGAATCGTTAATATTTGAAATATCTTTTGATTTTATATATCCTCTTAATGCTTTGATATAATCTCTAATATTATCATGCATCGCCCACATATTTTGTGATGGACTTGTCCAACCATGTTTTTCTAAATATGGAAACAGTTGATTTTCTTTTCGAATAAAATGTAAATTTATGGTTGCTAATTTTTCAAATACTTTTTCATATAATTCTAAATCTTCATTCGCATCAATAGATTTTAATTTATCTATATATTTATTTATTAAAATATTTTCTTCCATATAGGTGCGGATAGGATGTCCATCTGGAAAATACCCATCAAAGGGGGATGGTTGGGGAAGTGAAAATTCATTCATATAGATATACCTTTATTTTTTTAAGTAGTATAACTTAATGAAGAAAAAAAACTATTGAGTTATATCAATAAGGTATTTTATTTTTTATTTGCTTTATTTATCTCTATATACTCTGCTTGTGAAAAATTTGGAACATCATCATAAGAAAAAACTGCATAATATTTATGTGTATCTTTATCTCCAAAACTATCATAAGTGTAGTTATCTGTCCCGCCATAAAGTTTTTGCCCATCATATGGGGAGCATGGCACTCTAAATGGATTTTTTACAACTATCGAACCTTTATAAGCATCATCATTTGGGATATCCCATTCTAGCTTAACGACGCCATCATTTAGAGAATGTCTTAAATTATCAACGCTCTTGGGCGCAATTTTTCTTTTTTTAATATAATTTATTACTAGCGATGGTCTTTTATCTCTTTTTGAATCAGTCCAACTAACTTCTTTAGATTTACAAAATGATTTATCAGATGATGCTGATATAATAAATGTAACTTCTGGATTTTTATTTGCATTTCTAAGCATCTCTTTTATTGCATGTTTATCAAAAATAAACCTTTGTTTAGCCCTATCTTTAATATCTGATATACTTACATCATAACCAATTCTTTCAATAATTTTTCTATTTTTAATCTTTTTATATGTTTTTTCTCCACCACATGAGATAACCATCTCTATATGAAAACGAAGAGAATTTATAGAATTTATTTTATTTACTTCCATATCTATATATGCATCAGATATAACTGTATTATCCATATTTGGTAAATTTGATAAATCAAATTCTATACAACCATATTTTTTATCTCCATTTTCATCAAATCCAACATCTAGTTTTGATTCAATCATCTCTTTTTTAGAGGCTGTTAATTCAGAGAATGATTGTAAATCTATTCTAGCTTCATTTATAGTATATGATATGTCTAATTTTGGTCTAAAAGAAAGCCCTTCACTAAATTTTCCGTACCCAATATCCCACTGCATCAATTGTGATGCACGATTAAGAGGAAGTGATAATGGTCCTTGCATTCTAAAATAAGCCTCTCTTCTTTTTAATGATTTTTGTAAAACCTCAATCTCTTGTGCAGCAAAGTCATATTTTCTCCAAATACCTTGTGATAACTGAGCTGAACCAGTAGGTCTATCTATATAACTCAATATTTTAGCATTTTTAATATCATCAAAACTAGAAATTTTATCTATTGTTCTCTCATCAATTTGAGCAACCCTCCATTCACCAAAACTC
Source organism: Sulfurimonas sp. (assembly GCA_021648405.1). Classification (GTDB taxonomy): domain Bacteria; phylum Campylobacterota; class Campylobacteria; order Campylobacterales; family Sulfurimonadaceae; genus Sulfurimonas. Next base: position 16,963 of record JAKISX010000003.1, read on the forward strand.
TCTACTTGAACAGATACACGATTCATGGGATAAAAAGATATTGATGCGCTTGTGATTATTGCATTTTGTGGGATAGTATTTAAAGAAAATCCACAAACTCCAAAACATTCACCTCTAGATTCAGAGATACCAACAAATAGAGAATTATTTCCAAAATGATCACTATTTTTTTTAGTTTTTTCACCAACATAACCAATTTTATCAGCTGATGGGTATAAAATTTTTGAAAACATATTGTATGCAGGTTGTGTTCTCACAGCACACTTTTGCGCAAATGGAGATTTTATATTTCTATGTTCACATGCTGCACGAATATAGTAACAAAAATTAGTAGAAGATGGTAGATTTTTATCAGTAAATACTTTTAATTTTGTCATCCCAATTCTATTTGAAGCCTGCGCATAACCTTTTTTTTTAGTTGAGCGATATATTTCATAATATGCATCTTGTGAATCTGAATATTCCCAAGTAAACTCCACCTCTTTTGATGTCACTGAAGTACTAATAAAATTTTCAATCCTTGGCAAAAAGTTGTCTTTTGAGTAATTATTTGCTTCAGATAAAGCAAATATAAGCGCTGGAATATTTTCATCTATATGCCCTCTCATATGCTCTATGTAATCACTAATATTTCTAGTCCCTACCTCTGCCACCAAGGATAAAGCACCTTGTGAATAATAAAATTCCCTACCGCTTCCTGAAATAAGATGTACAGGCGGTTTTCCCATGTGAACGCCATATTCCCTACTAGATTCTTTTCTTATCTCTTCAGCCATATTTGATGCTAAAAGGTTTAAATCAATAGCATCCACAGCATCTTCATGTATGAAATTATGAGCTGGAAAAAACACATTTCCTTGTGAATGATAATCAAGTGCTATTGTTATGTTTTTATGCTCTAATACAAAATCTCTTAACGCAACTGTTTCAGGTTCACTAAAAGGATGTGGACCTGAATAAACATTTGAAGACATATCCTTATTTTGAGTAAATCCAACTTCGAAGTTTCTATTTAAATCTACACCAAAACTTCCATCCCCATTTACCCTTCTATTTTTTCTCCAAAAAGAAAAATGATTTCTTGAGTATTCAAAACCATCTGGATTTGCACATGGAACCATGTAAAGAGTCGTTTTATCTAAAATTCTATTTAATTGTGGATCATAATCAATATGCTCTAATATATATTTTGCAAAACTAAGTGAAAGTTCAATTCCTACCCACTCTCTTGCATGAATAGTGCCTGTATAAAATAATGCTGGTTTACTCTTATGTAATTTAACATCTTTTGTGATAGTTACAGCTATTATCTCTCTATCTTCCCAAGTATTTCCGATTGATTGGACTTTAAAAAGGTTTGGATTTGTTTTTTGTGCAGATTTGAAAAATTCTATACATTCGTCATATGAAGTATATTGTTGTCTCATGCTACTATCTTTAAAGAAAATCTTTTTTTTGCAAATTTATTTATTATCATTATTTTTCCGATTTTATTTTATTTTATTTTATTTTAGAATCTATTAAATCAACTATTTTTTCAATTTTTTTATCATTAAATGTTAATCCGATTTTTTCTTGTTCTGGTGTTGCAAATGCTGAAATTGCGTTTACCTCTAAAACTACATATTCTTCTTTTTCTCTATCATAAATAATATCAACACCAGCTATATCAAGCCCTAAAACTTTTGTTGCTCTTTTTGCTATTTCTATTATTTCATCATTTGCTTCACGAAGAATAATACTACCACCGCTAGAGATATTTGTTCTCCAATCCCTTGCATTAGCTTTTCTTCCATAACATGAGATATATTCACCATTAACTATATCGATACGATAATCTGAAAAGTCGTTATCTATAAACTTTTCTAAATATATATGACGAATACCAGTTTGGTTTAAAAATGGCAACAATGAGTCTATGCTTTGACAAGATTCTAATAATATCATGCCATTACCACCCCATCCATCAATTTGCTTAAAAATCAATTTTTTCCATTCTTTAAATTTTTCAACTAAGTACTCTGGTGATTCTCTATGACATAAAAAAAACTCAGTTGTTTTTATGCCCGCTTTATTCAATGCTATATTAGATTTAAATTTATCCTCTGCTAGTGCAAATGATTGATAACTATTCACTGTGCTTATATATTTATCTATTGTTTCATACATATATTTTTGCGTATTTGTTTGTTCTCCTGCATTGTATGAAAAAAATAAATCTAATTCTAACATACTTACATTATTACAAATAATACCCTCTTTAGAACCTTTTGCAAAACGAAGATTAAGATTTGTTTGTACTTCAATCTCTCTCTCCATTAATTGATCTATAATTTTTTTTTCTATATCCTTACCGCCACCATTATGATACATCCACATACCAATTTTTTTATTTGCCATAATATTTCCTTTGCAAATTAAATTTGAAATAATTTATTTTTTTAATGTCCTTTTGTCTATTAAATCTACTATTAAATCTATTTTTTTATCATTAAAATCTAGTCCTATTTTTTCTTGTTCTGGTGTTGCAAATGCTGGAATTCCATTTACTTCTAAAACTATATATTCCTCTTTTTCTCTATCATAAATAATATCAACTCCACCAATATCAACTCCACATGCTTTACATGCTTTTATCGCTATATTTATTATCTCATCATTAGCCTCACGAACAAAAACACTACCACCGCTACCTACATTTGTTCTCCAGTCAGTTCCGCTAGCTTTTCTTCCATAGCAAGATACAAATTGCCCATCAACTATATCTATCCTAAAATCAGTATTATCATAATTAATAAATTTTTCTACATAAAAATATCTTAAATCCATCTGATTTAAAAATGGCATTAACATGTCTAAGTTTGCTTCATTCTCGATTTTTGTAAGTCCAACTCCACCCCAACCATCAGTTGGTTTATAAACCATTTTATCCCATTTTTTGATGATTTTTTTGAGTTCATATCCATCATCTCTATGACAAAGCTTATAATCAGCTGTTTTAATACCATTATTTCTCAGTACAAAAGAGGTATGAAATTTATCCTCGCTTAGCGCAAAAGAATCGTAAGAGTTAATCATAGGAATTACTCTATTTAATGCTTGATAAATATACATTTGGTATTGTGTTTGTTCTCCAGCGTTATAAGAAAAGAACAAGTCTAGCTTATTTAGTTTCTCATCACCATGCATTATTCTTGAATTTTTTGCTATAGTGTTTCTTAGGTTAATATTATTTAGAGTAGTTATCTCTCTTTCTCTTAATTTTTTAATAATATTTTTTTGAATTTTATCGCCACCGCCATTGCTATAGAACCACATACCAATTCTTCTATCGCCCATATATTAATCCTTTTTAAAATCTAAGTTTTCAACAAAAAAAGTAAAGAGTTTTTTACTTAAATCTATTCTACTCTCAAAACTACTTTTTTTTGCTCTCTCATTTATAGTATGATCACCATCTCCAAATGGACCAAATCCATCTAAGGTAATAACTCCGCAAGAACTAATGATATTTGCATCACTTACACCACCTCTTTCTTCGTATTTTAATGTTTGCAAAGTTATATTTTGTATATTTTTTATTAATTTTAAAGAGCTTTGTGTTGTTTGCATAACATCTCTTTGAATTCCTCCAGATAATGTTGCTGATGTTGCATCCACATATGTATTCTCAACAATTATATTGATTTGTTTTAGTACCCTATCTCTTTCTTCTAAGTTTTTATATCTAAGCTCAAAAACTAATCTAGCATGTGGTGATATGGTATTTGCTCCAATCCCACCATTAATTTTACCAACATTGACAGTAGTCCCTTTACTTAAATCTGTAAGCTTTACTAATTCTTGAAGTTTATATGATGCTTCTAAATTAGCATCATTCCCTTCTATATAACAGTTTCCTGCATGAGCGGCTTTGCCCTTTATTTCTATGAAAAAAGTACCAACACCTTTTCTTGCTGTTACAACCTCACCATTAATTCCAGCAGCCTCATAAACAAAACAATAATCATAATCTTTTGCTATAGATGTACTTAAATATTTAGAATCATCACTTCCTGTTTCTTCGTCACTAACTAAAAGAACATCAATGTTTTTAATATCAATATTTTGTTTTTTTAGCTCCCTTAATGCCTCAAGTATTACAATAATACCACCTTTCATATCGCATACACCTGGTCCATATATCCACTCTTCATCTTCGGAAAAATTTTCAAATTTTTGTGGAGGAAAAACTGTATCTAAATGTCCTAGTAAAAGTAGTTTTTTAGAATTTTTTTGAGATACTGAAGTATAATGTTTATGATTACCAATATTTTTACGCTTATGTGTCTGTACTGTAAAACCTAGTTCACTAAACCAACTATCAAATATTTTCGCAACTTTGTCTACACCACTTTTATTTTTAGTATATGAGTTTATATTTACAATAGTTTTAAGATCATCTAAATAATTCATACATGGATTATACTACTTATTTAATTAAAGTTTGTAAAAAGTAAATTGAGTTTATATAATGAAAGTTTTGAAGTAAAACTTAGAAGATTATTTTCTTCTAAGTTCTTTAATACGAGCTGCTTTACCAGCAAGGTCACGAAGATAGTTAAGTTTAGCACGACGAACGCGACCACGACGAAGAACTTTTATCTCAGTTAGTGAATCAGAATATGTTGGAAATATTCTCTCAATTCCAACACCATTTGCTCCAATTTTACGAACAGTTATAGTTTGACCTGTTCCTTGACCTCGTTTAGATATACATACACCCTCATATGCTTGAATACGAGACTTTTCACCCTCTTTAATAATTACTGATAAACGAACAGTATCACCAGCACGAAAGTCTGGAATAGTCTTCTCAGATACTTGTGCTTTTTCAAAGTTTTCAATATACTTATTTCTCATAAGATTTCCTTAATTTTATCATCTACGCTAACGCTTGGTTTTGCTCGACACAAAGTCCATTTCACTAGTGCAATTATGTTTTAATAGTTGCTCTGGTCTGAAAAATTTACTTTTGCATTTAGATAGTGCTATTTTTAGTGTGCGAATTTTACTATGATTTCCCTTTATATATTCTTTAGGTACTTGTATATTTTCATAAGTCGCTGGTTTAGAGAATGATGGTGCCTCTAAAAGCAGTGTTTCAAAGCTTTCAATCTCCAAAGATTCACTATTTCCTAAAACTCCATCTATATTTCTTGACACCGCATCACAGATAACTAATGAAGGCAATTCTCCACCTGTTAAGATATAATCTCCAATAGAAAATACCTCATCAGCATAGGTTTCAATTACTCTCTCATCAATGCCTTCATATCTACCACTTACAAATGCTACATGAGTTTTTTTTGCTAACCTTGAAGCATCACGCTGTTTAAATTGCTTTGCCACTGGAGTTAAAAAAACTATATGCACATCTTCATCTTGTTTTTTTAATTCATCTAAACAATCAAATAATGGTTGAGGATTCATAACCATACCAGCACCACCGCTAACTGCTTTATCATCTACTTTATTGTGTTTATTTAAACTAAAATCTCTAGGATTTATATATGATATCTCTAATATCTTTTTCTCTATTGCTCTTTTTAAGATAGAGTCATTGAAGTATCCTTCAATAATATTTTGAAATAAAGTGACAAATGTAAATCTCATTATGATGCTTCTAAAATATCCATTGCAGCATTTGTGGTGATGATTTTATTTTCTATATCTGTTTTTATTATGAATGGTTCATTATGTGGTAGTAAAAAAGTTTTTGCGCAACCACTTTTAATAAGTTTCTCATCTGTATTAATTTTCAAATAATTTAAAGAGTTAATTCTATCTATATCAGTAACTATACCTAAAGATATACTATCTTCTATTATTTTACATCCTACTAAATCAAACCAAAAAAATTCACCCTCTTTAAGATGACAATTTTTTCGTGTTTCTTCCATGGTTGCATAAAGTTTTTTATTTGTAAATTTTTTAGCGTCTTCGGGTGTAAATACACCATCTATTTTAATAAGTCCTCTATCTAAATTAACTTCTCTTAAAGTTAATCTTTCATTAGGATTTATAAAAAAAGATGAATTGTTTTTAAATTGTTCTGGAAAATCTGTATATAGATGAAGTTTCATATCGCCTTTTATACCGACCGTTTTGCCGATAATTGCGATATGAAGAAGATCAGATTGCTTCATATTATTTCGTATAACATGCTCATCATGGAGATTTACACGGCCTCGACATTGATGCGGTAGCTCATACCATCTTTAGCTTTACAGCCAGAGATAACAGTTTTTATAGCACCAATCATCTTACCCTCTTTGCCAATCAGCTTACCAATGTCAGCCTGATTAGCATAAAGTATAATCTCAGTTACTTCATCGCCTTGTTTAACCTTAACATCCACATCATCAGGGTGAAGAGCTATAAGTTTTGCAAATTGTGCGACAAATTCACTAATCATTTGACTAACGACCAGTTATTTTTTTAACGCGGCTACTCATTTGAGCACCAACACTTAACCAATAATCAACTCTCTCATTATCTACTTTAAGTTCTTTTGTCATTGGGTTATAGTAACCAATAAGTTCAATCCAACCACCATCTCTACGCTTACGGCTATCTGTTACCGCGATACGATAAAAAGGTTGTTTTTTTCTTCCCATACGAGTAAGTCTAATTACTGTCATAAATAAGTTCCTAAATAAAAATTTGTTTGGGGGTTTTCTTGCAAAATAAAATATACTAAATGTAGCTTTATTGTGCCTCTTACCGCCTTCGAGTCATGCTCGATATGCGTCTTATACTTTGCAAATGCCTAGTACCTTCTAATCACAGAGGGATTATTTCAGAAGTTATTACGATAGTGGAAGTATAGCGAGTTATTTTTCAAATGTAAATAGCAAAAGAAAAGTGCCTTTATCCTATTTTAATTTTAGCGAGGAATTGCTCCTGCTCCGCCCATTTGCCCCATCATTGCTTGTAAGTCTTTCATTCCATTTTTACCCGATAATTTTTTAGCCATTTTACCTGCATTTTTGAACTGTTTAATCATGCGATTAATCTCTATTTGCGTAAGTCCACAACCTTGCGCTATACGTTGTTTTCGAGAATTATTTAATAGGTCTGGATCTTCTCTTTCTTTTTTAGTCATAGAGCCTACCATCGATTTTATATTTTTAAATTCGCTTGAATTTTCCATATCAAAATCTTTAAGTGCTTTAGACATATTTCCCATTCCTGGAATCATACCCATAAGAGATTTCATAGAACCCATCTTCTTCATTTGTTCCATCTGAGCTAAAAAATCATTGAAGTTAAATTTACCTTTTTTAATTTTTTGAGTTAATTGTTTTGCTGATTTTTCATCTATGATATCAGCGGTTTTTTCAGCAAGTCCCTCAACATCACCAAACCCCATAAGACGGTTTACAATACGCTCAGGCACAAAAACTTCTAAATCTTGCATTTTTTCACCATTACCGATGAAACGAAGTGGTACTTGAACTTGACTCGACAACCCAAGAGCTACGCCACCTTTAGCATCGCCATCATATTTTGAAAGAATTACACCATCAATTCCAATCTTTTGTTTAAATGTAGTAGCGGTGCGAACAGCATCTTGACCAGTCATAGAATCTGCTACATAAAAAATTTCACTTGGATTTGCTGCTTTTTTAACGGCTTGTAGTTCATCCATAAGTTCATCATCAATAGCTAAACGACCAGCTGTATCTATTAAAACTACATCATAAATTCCAGATTTTGCTTTTTTAAGTGCAGCTTTTACAACCTCTACTGGATTTTTAATAGCTTCATCCTCAAAAAGTTCAACCTCTATTTGAGTTGTAATTTGACGAAGTTGCTCAACTGCTGCTAAACGCTGTAAATCGGCTGCGACAATTAAAACTTTTTTTTGTTTGTTTTTTAAATATGTTGCTAATTTGCCTGTTGTAGTTGTTTTACCAGAACCTTGAAGTCCTGTCATTAAGATTACTGTTGGAGGGTTTGGAGCAAAGATAAAACCTTTATTCCCACCAATTTCTAGTAATTCGTAAAGAGTATCTCTCATTACATCTAAAAACTGATCTTTACCTATCCCTTTAGCTTTAGTACCCTCTTGAACTTTAATTATTAATTCTTTAACAACTTTATGATTTACATCCGCTTTAAGAAGTGATTTTTTTAACTCATCTAATGCTTTTTTAAGTGCCTTTTCATCATCAAATGTGCGAATTTTTTTAATGGCTGCTGTAAATGAATTAGTTAGTGACTCAAACATAAAATACCTTTTTAGTAGATGTTAAATTTCTTAAATTATAACAAAATGGGGCTTTTGGTTTGCTTATCTATTGTAAGGGAAAACTATTTACCAATAGTTAGTGAAAATTCTTCTAATTCAGAGACAGAGTATTTTGCAATTTGGGCTTTCATAAGCTCTGCTTTTGAACTACCGTATGAACCATCCATATAACCTTTAAGAGAGATAGCAATTTCGGCATGGGTCATTTGAGAAACATCTAAACCTATTCCTAGAGCTTTTTTACTCCAATCTTTTCCATGACAAAACGCACATGTTTTAGCATTTACAGTAGCCATCAAAGTTGTAGTTGTGATTAATGAAATAATTAATATGCTAATTTTTTTCATCTTTTTCCTTCGGATAATACATTTATCAACCAAATACTATAAAGGGTTGAGTTCATTAAAATACACACAATTATAGTTTTAATTACTTAAATCCAAAGTTAATAATTTCTAAAACTAATTTTACTTAATAAAAATTTAAATAATTGCAAGTATGTATTATATTAAGGGCACTTTATTTTTCCTAAAAATGCATTTAACTGATTAGCAAATAACTCTGCATCTTTTTTTGAAAAAGGCTTTGGACCACCTGTCATCTCTCCACTTTCACGAATTTTTTCCATCAAGTTTCTCATTGCAAGGTATTGTTTAATATTATCAACACTATAAAGTTCACCCCTATGATCTATGGCATGTGCATTTTTACTTATGATTCTATCTGCTAATGGGATATCGGCTGTTATTACTAAGTCACCCTCTTTTGTCATCTCAACTATTTTATGATCAGCTTCATCTGCACCTTGCTCAACTATGATATATTCTATTAAACTAGACTTTCCAATATTGATTTTTTTATTTGCTATAACTATTGTTGAAATTTTCAAACGCTCAATCTGTTTGAGAAGAATTGGTTTTAATGAATTTACAAAAGCATCACCATCTACATATATTTTAAACATTTAGCAACTCCAATTTTTTCTCTTTACTTAGTTGTTTTATTGCATATTCTCTTTGCATTGCATTAACTTTGTCATCACAGTTTTCATAGTAAACTAACTTCACTGGTCTTCTAGCTTTCGTATATTTCGCACCGAGTTTTGTACCGTTATGTTCTTTTACTCTTCTATGTAAATCAGTTGTAATTCCAGTGTAGAGTGTATTATCATTACATCTTATCATATATACTTTCCACATGCTAATAGGTGTTACAAATGTATTTACTCCATCAACCTGATAAAACTTTACCTCATTATATTGACAATATTTTATACAATATCCACACACTAAAGAGTCTAGCATATCTTCGTAATCTTTTAGACCCTGCCCTTTTAAAGTGCTAATATCTTTTTTTAGTATATCGTGTGAAAATAACTCTTTTTTTAAGTAGTTTTTATAAATTTCTAATTGCTCTTTTATAAACTTCGTTGAGCGACCTTTTTTTCTTTTGTATTGCAAAATTTTATGATTATTAAAACACATTGCGATTGTGGAGTGGGTATATACTTCAAAAATTACTTTATCTGATTTATAATCTCTTTTAAACCCATACTCTGAGAGTTTTTTAAACAAAACTTCACTTCTAATTTGTGGAGAATATTTTGTAAGTATTTTTTTATTTGCTGGAAGCATTGCAATTTTATATTTTGCAAAGTCTTTATTGAATTTTTTTTCTACTTCACGATTGCCTGTTTCATTTGGCACAATAAGTGGAGCATCAACTCCAACATAAATTTTATAGTCTTTATATTTTTGTATCTCTTGGATAATCTCATCAATTGATTTAATAAGTTTTAGATCTAAAATTTTTAATTTTTTTGCATACGAATTTGATTCTAGGACACAAAAGCCTGAAAGGTTTTTCTCTCCCCAAGCTAAATCTATACCTATATACACACTATTCAAAGTGTACAAAAGCCTTTGGTTCAGGTGCAGTAAATTCCATACCTAAAAGTCTAACTTTAAAAGCGTGAAGCATAACTCTTTTTGCTCTGCGGCCACCATATTGTTCATCTCCAACTATTGGATGATCAACATAGCGTAAGTGTGTACGAATCTGATGGGTGCGTCCATGGTGGATGATACACTTTATTTTTGTTTTTTTACTTCCTACAAGATCAGGGAAAAATTCACTTCTTGCAGGTTTTCCTTTACTAGATACATTTGAAGTTGCACGATTATTTTTTTTTGTAGTGTAGATTGGCTTGTCAACCTCGATAGGTTCACTCATAATACCCTCAACCCATGCGATATACTCTTTATAAACTTTATTCTTTTTAAACTCACCGATAGCTTTTAGACGAAATTCTTCATTTTTAACAAGCATTAAAACTCCGCTTGTTTCGCGGTCAAGTCTATGAAGCAGTTTAACATCTTTATACATTCTCTCAATCTCATCAGAGTTAACATATGGTGGTTTGTCCACTACTAATATATTGTCATTTTCAAATATAATTTTTGGTTTTTCAACCTTTATAACACGAAAAGATGTCTTATCATCAAGCTCGCCACGAGCTATCATAACTTTTTTATTTCCAACATATACAAGTCCGCGATCAATCATCGATTTTGCAGCTCCATTAGAGATACCCTCTTGTGCAGCTACTAATTTATAAGCTTTTTCTTTTGCCATTAGTTTATTTCCTTAATTTTATCTATCACTTTATCTAAGTTTATTATTTGTTCAACCATTGATGGTGGTAATTTTTCACATGCTATAAATGCTTCGTAAATCTCATTTGGTTCAACATATTGAACATGGTGCACATACTTAAACAATTCTTTTTGATGAAAAAAATGTTTGCCTGTAATTATTTGACATCCAAAAAAAGCAGGTTCAAGTGGATTGTGTCCACCTACATCAGCCTTAAAAGCTCCACCTAAAACTGCTATATCACTTATGGCATAAATATTATTTAATTCACCCATAGCATCTACTAAAATCAAGTCTGCATCAAAATTTGCTTTATCTGAAAACTTTGATAAATTCAAAGAATTATCTTTGGCATATTTTTGCATCAACTCATAAACATTACCAAATCTCTCAGGATGCCTAGGCACTATTATGAGTTTAGAATCTTTTTCTTTTTTATACTTTATAAACGCTTTTAAGATTGATTCTTCTTCACCTTCATGAGTACTTCCTGCTACTATTGTCTTAGTGTGAGGTTTTTGATACTCATTTGTCTTTTTTATCTTACCAGCGAGTTTAATATTACCAATAACTTCTATATTTCTAGCACCCAAAGCTAAAAATCGATTTTTATCAGCATCACTTTGAGCATAAATAACTTCTACATATTTAAGCATTTTTCTATAAAACCAAGCAAATTGCAAATATTTTTTTGCACTTTTTTCAGATATTCTAGCATTTAAAAGAATTACCTTTGAGCCTCTTGAGGCAGCTATAACAAATAACATGTACCAAAACTCAGCTTCTAAAACAACTAAAACTTTTTGCTTACTCATCCAAAATGGTAAGAACATTTCATAAGGTAAATATCTAACCTCTGCATCATATTTTTTAGCTTCTGCTTGACCCGTATGGGTTATTGTAGTTATTTTTATATCTTCATTTTTTAACCTATCTAAAACGGGTTTTAATGCTCTTGCTTCACCGAGTGAACATACATGAAACCAAATACCATTTTTGGTTTTAAATTTTTTGTTTTTTAAAAGGAAAAATCTTGATGGGATTGAGTCTTTATATTTTGGCTTAAACGACAGAAAAATCAAAAGTGGCAATGCTATAACATATAGCATTACACTTAAAATGAAATATAAAAAAGTAAAAGGCAAAGCCCTACTCTTGAGTTAAATCCACATAAAGGATACGCCCACAATGTGGACAGTTTGTAATATCTTCAGCTTTGATAACATCAGCATAAACTTTATCACCAATAGTCATATTACACCCTCTACATGCTTGTTCTTCAACTTTAACAACAGTTGTATTTTTAGCCCAACGACGAATTTTTTGATAAAAAGTTAAACCTTTTTGATTTACATTACTCAAAAGTTTTTCTTTTTTAATAAAAACTTGTTGTCTAGCTTCGTTTATCATCTTTAATTTTTCATCAACTTCAGTTTTTACTATCTCTAAATTTGACTCAACATCTACTAAAGATTCTTTTGCAGCTTCAATTTGCTCTTTTTTATTGCTAACAATTTTTTCTAAACGTTCAATCTCTTCATTTGCAAAAGTAACTTGCTCTTTTGCAATCTCTTCTTCAAGCTGAAGCGATTTCATCTCACGCTCAGTTTTTATATCTTTACTTTTTTTAGAGTTATCTTCAAGTTTTTGAGAAAGTTCTGCTAGATGAAGTTCATTTTTAGATTTTTTAAGCTCTTCTTCTTTAATCTCATTGCTTAAGTTTTCAATATCTTTATCTATACTGTTTTTTTTTGCTACTGCTGCTTCATATTTATAGTTAGCCTCTTCAATTTGAGGTTCAAAAGCATCAATTTCTTGATCAACTATTGATAGGTCTATAAGTTGTTTTAAGTGCGGATTCATTAATCTCCTTCGATTAAATATATGTAAAAGGGTTCTTTGATGATGCAATTATAGCTTCTAAACCTAAATTTTTCAAATGTTTTTGTAAAATTTCACTAAAAAAGCATTCACTTTCAAAATGTCCAATATCAATAAGTGATAAATTTATACTTTTTGCTTGCATTGCATCGTGATATTTTATATCTCCAGTTAAGAAGCATTCGGCAGTAATTTCAGGGATTAAAGAGCACCCTGAACCAGTTGTTAAAACTGCCGTTTTTATAAAGTTTGAGCATTTTACAAATTTTGTATTTTTTAATAAAAATTTTTCTTTTACATTTTGGATAAATTTATCAAAATTTTCATTAATGTCAAGATAAATTCCAAATCCATCTTGCTTTATAATCTTATATCCTAAAATTTCTTTTGCTACAAATTCATTCAAATGTGTTTTATCAAAGTTAGTATGCATCGCAATATTTGAAATATTTTTTTTTATCATTTTTTGAAGCAAATTTGATGGATATTTATCAAAATTAATTTGCTTTAAACCACTAAAGATAATTGGATGATGAGTTATTAAAAGCGTATCAACATCTAGTGAATCTATCAACTCATCATCAACATCTATACTTAGTACTATCTTTTTTATTTCTTGATGAAGCGAACCTACTTGAATTCCTGAATTATCCCACTCTTCTTGTAGTTCAAAGGGAGATATTTCATCAAGTATTTTATATATTTGGGACAACTTCATATCTATTCTTTTTCTAATTTTGCTAACTCTTCTTTTGCCTCTTGAAAATCAGGATTTAACTTTATTGCTTTTTGATACATCTCTTGTGCTGCTTCTTCATTTTCCATATCTAACATCAAGTTTCCATAGTTGTAGTATGTAACAGGATTTGCATCATTAATGGCTAGAGAATCATTCAAATGTAACTTAGCGGAAGAAAACTGTTTTTCTTTTCTATAAACAGAAGCTAAAGAATTGTGTACAAATTCATCATTGTTATTTATATCTAGTGAGCGCCTATAATATCTAATAGCGTTCATATTATCATCAATACTTGCACTTATATAGCCTAATTTAAACAAAATCTCTGTATCGTTTGGTGCTTTTACATCTGCTTCTATCAAAAATGCTAAAGATTTTTGAGCATCACCCTCTTCAAAAGCTTCATCTGCTTTTTGAATTAATTCTGATGCACTAAATGGAGAAAATGAGTCCATCCCTTTGTCTTCATTATTTGAATCTAAATCTGAATTTTGATTTGAATTTGAATTTTGATTTCCATCCCGACTTTGTAAAGTTTGAATATGTTCAAAAACTTTATATGCAAAAAAAGCAGATATACCTAACATAATTAACTGTAATGTTGTCATTTTTTTTATAACCTTTTGTTTAATAATTTTATCAATTGTAACGGATCAACTTGTACACCGCTAACTCTAGCAGAAAAATGCAAATGAGGACCTGTTACTCTACCACTTACACCTGAGAGACCAATAATTTGTCCTTTTTTAACTCTCTGGTTCTTTTTAACATTAAAACTGCTCATATGGGAATAACCTATATAAATACCCCTACCATGGTCAATTATGACTGAACCACCAGAATAGAATCTGTCTTTGACCAAAACTACTACTCCGTCATTACTAGATATAAGAGGAGTTCCAACTTTTGCTCTAAAATCTGTTCCACTATGATAACCACTTAAACTACCGTTATACATTCTAGCATTACCAAAATCACTCGTTATTTTAGAATTTAATGGCATTATAAACTTTGTCTTAAGGTATGATTCTTCTGTAAAACTGTTGTAAATACTCATAGCTTCTTTGTATTCTTTTGCTGCTCTTATTTTATTTGATTTATTTAAAGAAACTTTTCCTTTAGCAACTCTAAGAATCTCTTTTTTGTATTTTCCATCAACTATACGAAGATTAATTATGTGAAATTTCATTTTGGAACTATTTTCTCTATAATTAACTATTAGTTTTAAATTTTTAGCTTTTTCGTAGTAACTAATAGGGATTAAAACAAAATTATTATATATTTTAAATCTTTTTTTATCTATACGCACATGTTTATACTCTATGTTGTCGTTTTTGTCAAACTCAATAAATACAGTTTTTCCATTTGCAATAGTTGAGCTTGACATATTAAAACCAAAACCACTAAGTGAACATACTAAGACTAATGTTAAAATAAAATACTTCATCAATAATCTTTCATAGCTCTTTGTATGTCTCGTTTCATATCTTTTTCTTTTAAATCTTGTCTTTTGTCATGTAATTGTTTACCCTTAGCGATGGCTATTTGAATTTTTACAAGGTTTCTCGCATTGAAATAAAGTTGAAGCGGGACTATTGTATATCCATCTTTTTCAACTGCTTTTTTCATCTTCACTAATTGTTTTTTATGTAAAAGAAGCTTTCTACTGCCACGCTCTTCATGTGTATAATAATGATGTGTAGTCTCCAGCCTTCCAATATGAGCATTAAAAAGAAAAGCTTCACCATTTACAAAACGGATAAAACTATCTTTTAAATTTACTCTATTTGCACGAATACCTTTTACTTCACTACCAGCTAAAACCAATCCAGCCTCAAATTTTTCTTCAATAAAATAATCATGATAGGCTTTTTTATTTTTAGCTACTGTTTCGCCCATTATTTCTTTTTCCTTGTTTTTATAATTGAACTCTCTGATTAATTATATCTCATAATGCTTAAACATTATTTTGCCTAGTTTATAGGGGACATTCCAGTATGAATTTAAGTTACCACTCCAACTAGATTCCGTGTCAAACACGGAATGACGGAATAACCCTAAAAAAACTACTACCACTACCACTAAAGTAATAGCCTTCTTTATGATGTTTTTGTAATTTTTTGTACTCTTTTAATGCTGGTGAAAACAGATCATTTGCCTCTTTTGGCGAAAAAAAATCTAAAACTTCTAAACTCTTAGTTTGCTTTAGCCTCTGAACCTCAGCGTATGAAATTGGATTATAAAAATTTTCTCTGTAAGATATATAAACTTTTGGAGTTGAAATTTCAATATTAGGAGTATATATATCAAAATTTAGTAATTGTTCTTCAAACTCTTCTACAATTTCGCCAATTCCACTAACATTAGCACTGTTATATCCATATATGAAAAATGGAACATCTGCTCCAACTTTTAATCCAATTTGTGCGAGTTCATTTAAAGAAAGCTCTAAATGCAAAACTTCATTACACATTTTAAGATAAGTTGCCGCGTCACTACTTCCACCACCAAGTCCTGCGAAAGCTGGGATATTTTTAACTACTTTTATAGCATACCTCTTCATAAGGTCTTTAAGCGACTCACTTCTTGTATATTCTAATAAATGTATGTATGCTTTGTAAATTGTATTTTGTTCTACTATGCATGAAAAATTACCAATAATTTCAAAATTTTCATAGTCTTTTGGCTCAAATGATAACTCATCATATAAATTATTTACCCTCATAAAACGAGAAATTATTTCATGATAATTACCTCTGGTTCCTGTTATTTTTAAAAAAATATTAACTTTAGCATAAGCCCTGTATATCTTCATAATTTATTTTTTAATTATCGCACTTAGTTGTGATAGAGAGTTAACATCAACACCTTTTGACGCTGCAATATTTGAATCTTTTATATCCTCTAAAAGTTCATTTCTTATAATCGAGATATCTCTTGGTGCATCAATGCCTAATTTTACAACACCCTTTTCTACTGATATGACTTTTATTGTTATATTCTCGCCTATAACTATTGATTCATTAAGTTTTCTTGCTAATACTAACATACACTTACCTTATTGAGCTCATATTTTACACTTTTATCATTTATATATATTATTGATATAGTATCACCTGAATCTAACCAGTAATATCCATCATCCTTCGTCTCTAAATCTTCTAAAGCAAGAACTCTTCCATATTTTAAATTTTGCTGATCTCCATGATAAAAATTTTGTTTCATATTAAGTGATTTTTTAATATCTAGCTGTTTTTCACCATCAAATAAGAATTGCCCCTCACTTAATCTTTGTAAAGCACTTAAGCTTCCAAACTCTACTCCAAGCCTGCGTGCTATTATGCTACCTAATGAACGAATATATGTCCCCTCAGATACTGTAACTTCAAAGGTTACAAATGGGTGAGAATAATTTATCAATTTAGATTTATATATAGTAGAATTTATCTTATTTAACTCAAATTTTATTCCCGCTCTTGCCAAATCATAAGCTCGTTTTCCATCAATTCTTTTAGCACTAAAGATAGGTGGTTCATACTCTAAATCACCCTCTAATGATTTAACTACTTTTTGCATACTAGTATGTGAGAACTCTTTTATAATATCTACATATTCTATCATCTCTGTATCAAGAGAATCACTCTTTGCGCCTAGCCAAAGTGTAGCACGATATGTTTTTGGTGTTTTTGCTAAAAAACGAAATAGTTTTGTATGGGCGCCCATCCCAATAATAAGCGTACCTTGTGCAAATGGGTCTAAGGTTCCTGAAAAACCAGCTTTTTTTTCACCATATTTTCTTTTTAATCTACTTAAAAAAAAATTAGAGCTTATTCCTGTTGGTTTAAATGCTACAAAAAGTCGATTCATAAGCGTTCTATAAAGGAAGCCAATATATCTTTTTTCGTACCTGCAAAATTTATGTTTAGTTTAAACTCTTTGCCAGACTTGCTAATACCTAAAATTCTACCCGTACCAAAAATTTTATGACGAACTAAATCACCTTTTTTAAATGATGTATTTTTAACAACTTTTAAAGAACCTTGACATAACCCAGCTTCATTGAAAAATCTTGATTTTTCTAAATCGCTTCTGCGACCCTTATAAAATCTACTAGCAGCATGTGAAAGCGTTAAGGTATCTTTTGCACGAGTAAAAGACACATAACCTAAGCGACGCTCTTCTTCTAGGTCACTTCCATCACCAGTAAGTGGTAAAAACCCTTCTTCAAGCCCTATAATAAAAATATGGTCAAATTCTAAGCCTTTTGAAGCATGGATACTCATCATATATATGCTATCGCCCTCCACTTGATCTTGTTCACTTTGAAGCGTTAGCTCATTTAAAAATTCATCTAACCCAGATTCTGGATTTTTTGTTATAAAATCACGAAACAAAGCATAAAATTCATCCATGTTTAAAATTCTGTCTGACTCATCTGCTTGACCTTTATATATATCTTTTAGATGAAAAGTTTCCTCTAATGTATCTATAAAATTGTAGGTGGATTCCTTTACCTTTTTTGCAACTGATTCAATATTTTTTATAAATTGTTTTAAAGTTTTGGCATTTTTCTTTCTAACTAATACTTCTAAATCTACAATTTTTGTTGATTTTACAAAGTTAAATATTGATTTTTCAGCGGAGAGTGCTGCTAATTCTAACTTGTTTATACTAGCTTTTCCTAAACCTCGTTTAGGCTTATTTGCAATACGCTTAAAAGAAAAATCATCATGAAAATTTGTAATAACCCTAATGTAGCTAATAAGATCTTTAACTTCAGCTCTATCATAAAATCTTTGTCCGCCAACAAGCTTATAGTTAATTCCTGCACGATTCAACCCATCTTCTATCGAACGAGATAATACATTAACGCGGTATAGGACTGCTATATCTTTAGCGTTTACCCCTTTATCCATTAGCTTTGTAATTTTTAGTGCTATTTTTCTTGATTCTTCATTTTCATCTTGAGAATTTAAAGTAACTACTTCATCTCCACTTCCACGAGTAGGGATTAGTTTTTTGCCAAGGCGTGAACGATTATGTTCAATCAACGCATTTGCTACTTTTAAAATTGGCTCACGAGAACGATAATTATTTTGAAGCTTAAATGTTTTAGTTCCTGCAAAATCTTCATGAAATTCCATAATATTTCGTATATGAGCTCCACGCCAGCCATAGATACTTTGGTCATCATCACCAACTACACATATGTTTGTATGAGTTGTACATAGCTTTTGTAATAATTTTAGCTGAAGCTCATTTGTATCTTGATACTCATCAACCATGATATATTGATATTTTTGAGATGTTGTTTTTGCTAACTCTGGATTTTGATTTAATAGCTTATATGTGAGTGCAATCAAGTCATCAAAATCAACTAAATTGTTCTCATGTAAATAAGCTTCATACTCTTCATAGACTTTAGCAATTTGCTGATAATTAAAAAGCTCAGCTTGTTTATATGCATCATCGGGAGTTAAAAGAGAGTTTTTATATCTTGATATTTCACTTGCTATTAATGGCGTAGCAATCTCTGAATTTATTTTTTTAATTATACGCTTTTTATCATCAGTATCTATCACAACAAAATTATTTTTTCTATCCATCATGTGAATATTAAATTTTAAAAACAGAAGTCCGAACTTGTGAAATGTACAAAGCAAAGGTGGGTAACCTTCATTTTGCATCATCGCCGTTGCTCTCTCACGCATCTCTTTTGCAGCTTTGTTTGTAAAAGTAAGTGTAAGTGTGTTTGAAGCGGGAATACCAACTCCCTCTATAAGATATGCTAAACGAGATATTATTGTTGTTGTTTTTCCACTTCCTGCCCCTGCCAAAATTAAAACAGGACCCTCAGTTTGCTTGACAGCTTCGCTTTGTTCATCATTTAATTTTGCAAATATTTTTTCCATAACTCCACTTATCATAATTAGTATTTTTTAGTAGTTATTCATTATATCAAAAATTATCTAAATTATTTTAAAACTATTGCTTTAATTATAATTTTGAGTTATAATCGTACTATTACTTAAACTTATCGGAATTATTATGTTAAAAGATTTTGCTAAACTACAAACGTTTTTAATGGTTACAAAAGAAAGAAGTTTTTCTAAAGCATCTGCTAAACTAGGAATATCACAACCTGCGGTTACTCAACAAATTAAATTTATAGAAGACTACTTAGATACTAAAATTGTTCAAAGAAAAAAGAATGGTATTTTGCTAACCAAAGAGGGAGAAGACCTCTATCGTATAGCTAAAAGACTTGAAAAAGCTATACAAAGCAGTGAAAAAGACTTAATAAATATTATCAATAAAGAGTTTACATTTGTCATTGGCTCATCTAATGCAATTGGGAATTATGTGCTTCCAAACTATTTAAATGAAATAAAAAAAAGAATCTCTAACGAAGTTCATATGAGCGTAGATAGGTCATGTAGAATAATTGATGAAATTGAAAATAAAAAAATTGATTTAGGACTTATTGAATCACCAGTGTTTAGAGATGATATAATCTATAGACAATGGATAGAAGATGAGCTTGTGTTTTTTTCAAACCAACCGATTAAAAAGCACTTAATTGCTGAAGATTTATTAGGATTTAATTGGATTTGTAGAGATGAAAATTCACATACTAGAAAACTAGTTTCTGAAGTTTTTGAAGAGATTGGTGTTCAATGTAATAATTTTAATGTACTTAGTGTTATGGAGAGCCCAACTGCTATAAAAGAAGCTATTTTATACTCTGATAAAAATGTAGAAAACCCACTTGTGTCTGTTATGAGTCGCCATGTTATTAAAAATGAGGTAGCTAATGGACAACTTTTTGAAGCTAGAATAAAAAACTATAAACTAGAGCGTAATTTTTATATAGCGTACTCAAAAGATCGCAAACATGATGCATTTGTTGAGAATGTTGTAAATTATCTTTTATCTTTAAATAAAGTATAAACTCGACTTCGTCACCCTGAACTCGATTCAGGGTCTATTTCTTAATGAAGTATAAACTAGACCCAGTTATCATACCCTCATGGCACAAGCCGCAATAGCCTCGTCATAGGAGTTTTCACTACTTTAGAGTAAACTCTACTCTACTCCGGCTAAACTTTACTTTGTAAAGTTTGCTCGTCATAGGAGTTTTCACTACTTTAGAATAAACTCTACTCTACTCCGGCTAAACTTTACTTTGTAAAGTTTGCTCGTCATAGGAGTTTTCACTACTTTAGAGTAAACTCTACTCTACTCCGGCTAAACTTTACTTTGTAAAGTTTGCTCGTCATAGGAGTTTTCACTACTTTAGAAATTTTGAATTCTCTGGGTTTGTTAAAAATGAATTCATAGAATTTTTTATCCCTTTTTCTTTTATTTCATTTTTTATCTCTTTTATCTCTTTCTTATATATTGCTAAATTTATTAAAACTGGTGTTTCATCTATTATTATTTGCATTATACTTAACAATGGTACTGTTACTAACGAACCAAAATTATCAGTTCCAAATCCAGCTTCAAAAACTAAATATTCATCGTCTATTCGTGCTGTTTCAAAAGTATAGCCAGCTAAAAAGAAAAGCGTCATTTGGTGAAATTGATTTTGTATATCCTCTGGAAGCTCTGGGGAGAACTCAACATCTTTGATTTTACATAATATACCAAAATTTTGCTCTTTTGAGAAAAAATGTAAAATCATATCTTGCATATTTTTTTGCATCACATTTGCAAAATCTGAGTCTTTGATTATATTATCTAACAAAAGATATCCTTTATGTTTTGTTGTTGTATTATATCAAAATCTATCATGGCATTTAATAGTGCGATTTTTGTAAAATTTTTTATATCACTTACTTTAATTTCTGATTCTACAATTTTACCTTCATTTAGGTATCTAGCCCTAGTTGTTCCTTTTAATAGTGGAGATGAAGGTGTTTTCCATTGTCCATCAAAAAAAGCTATATTTGCTACAGATGTATCTGTTATGTATCCATTTTTTACTATAAGTATATCATCACAACTCTCTCGCAAAGCAAAAAGGCTATTTATATTTTTTCGGTTTAAATATTTAAAAGAATAATCTATTTCATCATCATAAACAAGTTTTAAAGAGTTAATCTCTCTCTTTTTATATTTTATATATTGTATATTTATAATTTTTTGTAAGTTATATATCAAGCGACAACGATATAACCCTTTTTTGGAAGTATTTAAATAGGTGTCTAACCTTTGTATATTTTTTACATCAAAAGAATTTAATACATTTGTGTATCTACTTTGATGATAAGATAAATGAGAGTATATCCCATCTTTTACTCTTATAGTTTCTAAAAATTCATATTTCATTATAGTCCCTATTTTCATATTCTATTATAAACTACTAGATGCCATACCTAAATAACAACCTTGTGCATAATCTATACCTATTAGCTTAGTTTTATCATATATCTCTTTTGAAGATACATACTCACCAATCACTTCTATATCATTTTTATTAGCAAAACAAACTATAGCTTCAACAACATTGCAAAGCTTTTTGTCTGTATTAATTTTACCTATTAAACTACCATCTATTTTAATAAAATCTGCATCTAATTTTATCAAGTATTCAAAATTACTATACCCAGTTCCAAAATCATCAATAGCAATTTTCATCCCACACTCTTTTGCTTTGCGAATAAAGGCATTCATCTCATCGTATATATCTATCCCTTCAGATTCTACAAGCTCAATAATAACTCTATTAGATACTTTTTTTTCTTTTGCTAAATCAAAAAACCACTTTCCTATATCATTTGCTATAATATCCTCTACACATAGATTTATAGAAAAAGAGTAATCAGAATCACTAAATTTATCAAACGCTTTTGTAACTACAATATTTGTCAAATTTTTATACATTCTTGTTTTTTTAGATATCTCTAAAAAATGCACTGGAGATATAATCTCTCCATCTCTTTTTTTTAAACGCATGAGTATTTCGTATTTTTTTATTTTTTTAGTTATAACATCAACTATAGGTTGAAAATATACAATAATTCTATCTTCTTTAATTGCACTAGAAAGCTCTTTTGTCCAATCTAGATTTTTTTTATACTCTTCATCAGTATTTATTTTTTCACAATACTCTGAGATATCTTGATTTATTTTTTTTGCATGCTTGTGTGCTATGTGGGTATTGATTAATAAGTTTTCTTTTGTATATGCTATTCCACAAGTAAGTCTTGTTGTAACATCTATATTTTCATCTATTTTTAATTCATATTTTTCGTTTAATTTTATAAATTCATGAACTTTATTATAAAAATCTTTTTTAGAAGAATTTCTTTTATAGCCCAATACCCCAAATTCATCTGAACCTAAATAATATACATTCATACTATTATTAGCAAAATGACTTTTAACTCTTTGAGCTAAATCTTTTAAAATTTCATCGCCAATTTCATGTCCATAAAACTCATTTTTTTCTCTAAAGTGATGGATATCTATAATCACTAAATAAGATGCCTTTTGAATATCAATAATCATTTTTTGTCTATTTTGTAATTTAGTTAAAGAATCAACTATTAATAAATCTTGAAATGCACTAAATGAACTTGCAGCTTGTTTTAAAAAAGTATTGATTTCTATACTAACTACACCTATCTCATCTCTATTGCTATATTTTAATTTATGCTCATCATATATTTCAATTGGACAAAGACCATTAGCAATACTGACGTTAATATTTTTTACATTTAACAAAAGTTTTGCTATTGGTCGTCTGATTGTAAGATCAAGTAAAACGACTAAGGTTAATATGATAATCGCATATACAGCTAGTAAGATCCATACTTTATCAGTTGCAGAATTATTTATAATTACACTTAAGCCTATTGCTATTATAAATAATAATGGAATGTAAATTTTATATGGTATTGCTAAGTTTTTAAGTTTATATATCAATTTATTTCTTTAAATATAGTTTTAAGTTATTATACTATCATTTTTTTAAATTTATCATTAATTATTGTTTATATTATTATTTAACAAATTGTTTAATGTGAACATCATTGACTTAAGCTAAATTGTTTAAATTTTGAATCTAGCTTATGCTTAATGGAGGTGCCCTTAAGAGTTAATTTTTTCTTTTATTATTTTTGCTAATTTACTACACTCTGAAATTTTTTTGGAATAATTAAGATTATCTTTTAATAAAATATCTATAAAAGCACTCCCTACAATAACTCCATCAGCACCCTTAATTTTATCTTTTGCTGTTTTTTCATTTACTCCAAAACCAACATAAACTGGGGTCTGTGTATATTTTTTTATATTTTGCAAAAATGGTTGTAAGTCTTCAGCTTTTCCTGAGCCAGTTATACCAGTGTAGGCTACCATATATATAAATTTACAAGCATCATTTACTATCTCTTTTATCCTATCTTCACTATCCGTTGGTGCTACAAAAGATATATTTGCCATATTATTTGCATCAAATAGATTTCTATAAGACAAAGCCTCTTCATGTGGTAAATCAGGGATAATCATTCCACTAAGCCCTAGCTCTTTAGCATGTGGGATTAAAGTTTCCATATTTTGTTGATAAAAAGAGTTAAAATAACCCATCCATAATGTATCGACTTTTGGTGCTACAATCTTTGTAATCTCTAAAAGATGTTTAAATTTAAATCCAAGCTCTAATGCTTTATGATTTGCTTTTTCTATAAGTGGTCCATCAGCTACTGGATCTGAAAATGGAACTCCAAGTTCAAGTGAATCTACACCATTTTCACCCAATGAAAGGGCTAGGTCTATACTAAAAGATTTTTCAGGATATCCTGAAGTTATAAAGGCTACTAAGTTTTTCAATTATTATCCAAATCTGGTATTTTAAGTAGTGCATATCTTACTTTTGAGAGAATATTATCATCTTTGATGTCATCTTGCCATTTTGCATATATATCACTTATCTCTAACAACCAAGTAACTGTTTCTTGCGATATTGGTTTATCTTTTTGTCTAAGTTCCTCAAGCACTTCTTCAACAAAAGTTGAAAGTCTTTTCATGGGCTCTATTTTAAGGTAAGCTGATGCTGATTTTATATTATGAAAGACACGAAAAAGTTCGTCAACACTTCTTTTATAATCATTTGGTTTTGATAAATCTATAATCATAACTTCCATACTTTCAACCATCATAGAATAATGATCATAAAATTCATCAACTATTTCGTAATCATACTTAGCATCCAAGTCAGCTCTAATTCCCATAAAATACTCTTTCTTAATACATGCAATAAACATAAACCATTCTTTAGTTCATCAGTTATTTGCTACTTATGTCAAATTATAGCAATTTTTGGTTAAAATACTTTTATGAATAAAAAAATGACAATAACTTCTATACAAAAAGCTAAAGGTGTGCAACCATTAGTGATGATTACGGCTTATGATGCATTATTTGCAAAATTATTAGAACCAAGTAGTGATATAATTTTAGTAGGAGATAGCCTAAACATGACTTTTGGTGGGCAAGCAGATACTATCTCTACAACTTTAGAGCAAATGATATATCATACAAATGCAGTTTGTGAGGGTGCAAAAAATAGTTTTATTATTTGTGATATGCCATTTGGAACTTATACCTCTAAAGATGATGCACTAAAAAATTCTATAAAAGTTTTTCAAAAAACAAAAGCTGATAGTGTAAAAATTGAAGGTGGTGCTGATAAAGCTGAGATAGTTAAACATCTTACATCTAATGGTATTGCAGTTTGTGGCCATATTGGTTTGCTTCCTCAAGCTTTTAGAAGTGAGGGTGGCTATAAAATCAAAGGCAAAACAAAAGAGCAAAAACAGCAACTAGTCATTGATGCAAAAGCCATTGAAGAAGCTGGTGCATTTTGCATGGTAATAGAGGGAGTTAAACCTGATGTTGCACGCGAGGTAGCACAAAGCGTAAATATTCCTGTAATTGGAATTGGAGCTGGTAAAGATGTAGATGGTCAAGTATTAGTATTTTCAGATATTCTTGGTCTTTGTGAAGGATTTACCCCTAAATTTGTAAAAAAATATCTTGATGGAGCCTCTCTTGTAAAAAATGCTATTGAGCTATACTCAAATGAAGTTAAATCAAAAGAGTTTCCACAAGAAGAACACACATATTAATGGAACGATTAGTTGAGATACAAAGATTTGATTCTGAAGAAAGCAGTAGTGAGCTCTCTCTTCGTCCTGATGCTTGGAGTGAATATATTGGTCAAGAACAAATCAAAAAGAACCTTGGTGTATTTATAGAAGCTAGCAAAAAAAGAGATGAAGCCCTTGATCATGTTTTATTTTATGGACCACCAGGGCTTGGAAAAACTACCTTAGCTCTAATAATAGCAAATGAGATGAATGCAAACATCAAAGTTACAGCTGCTCCAATGATAGAAAAAAGTGGAGATTTGGCTGCAATTTTAACAAATCTTGAAAAGGGAGATATTCTTTTTATTGACGAAATTCACAGACTCTCACCAGCTGTTGAAGAGATTTTATATTCATCAATGGAAGACTTCAGAATAGATATTATTATAGGGAGTGGTCCAGCTGCTCAAACTGTAAAAATAGACCTACCAAGATTTACTTTAATTGGTGCAACAACTCGCGCAGGAATGCTTTCTAATCCTCTTCGTGATAGGTTTGGAATGAGTTTTAGAATGAATTTTTATAGTTCAAATGAATTATCACAAATTATATCTCAAGCCTCAAATAAATTAGACAAAGAGATCATTAATGATGCTGCTCATGAGATAGCAAAAAGGAGCCGAGGCACTCCTCGCATAGCATTAAGACTTCTTCGTCGTGTTCGTGATTTTGCAGATGTTGCAAATGAGTTAGATATACAACACTCTCGCACCAAATTTGCACTTGATGAATTGGGAATTAATTCCTTAGGTTTTGATGAGATGGATTTAAAACTTTTAAAACTTTTAGCTGGTGCAAAAGGCAGAGCTATGGGACTTAGCACTATTGCCGCTTCACTAAGTGAAGATGAGGGGACAGTTGAAGATGTACTAGAGCCGTATCTACTTGCTAATGGTTATTTGGAGCGTACTGCTAAAGGAAGACGCGCAACTCGTGCTACCTACGATGTACTAAATATAGATTTTATAGATGAAAATGGGACACTATTTTGAAAAAAAAGACAGATATCAATGAAAACTAAATATTTTGTAGGTATCCTTTTTGCAACTTCATTGTACTGGATGTATCTTCTATATTCTCCATTTATTCTCACAATAACTATAGCTGCACTGTTATCAATATCAACATCAAGTATTGTAAATTATTTTGAAAAATTATTTTCTTCTAAACTTATTGCATCATTCATATCTAGCTTTTTATTAGCTATTTTATTTTTTGCACCACTTGGTTATTTTTTAACAACACTAACTATTCAACTAAAGAGTATTGATCCTAAAACTTTTGAAGAACTTACTGAATATCTCTCTTATTATATTGTAAATCCTCCAGAATATCTTGCATTTATTAAGCCTTATATTTTAGATGAATTTAAAGATATTGATGCAAATTTAATCACTTCAAAAGTATTATCTTTAACTGCTACTATTGGTGCTTTTAGTGCAGGTTTTTTGAAAAATGCTCTTTTAATAATTATCTTTTACTTTTTTGCTCAACTTAACGGAACAATTATGGTAGATTATTTAAAACGAATTATACACATATCAGCACATGAATCTAACCAACTCATAAAAGAATTAACATCTGTTATGAGTGTTGTATTTTACTCAATCATAGTAACAGCAATGTTTCAAGGAATTTTATTTGGACTTGCAATTTCATATATGGGATATAACGGTCTTTTATTTGGAATTATGTATGGATTTGCATCACTTATTCCTGTTATTGGTGGAATTATTATGTGGTTGCCTTTTATGATTTGGGAGTTTTCAGTTGGAAATAATGCAAATGCAATATTTATAGCAGTTTATTCTGTTGTAGTTATATCTATAATAGCTGATACATTCATAAAACCGCTAACTATAAAAGAGATTAACTATAGGTTACTTAAAGATGATGATACGCGAATAAATGAGATAGTAATTTTCTTTGCTATTATCGCTGGACTTACTACATTTGGATTTTGGGGTATGATTTTGGGACCAGCTATTACAGCATTTTTCTTAACGATTTTAAAACTTTTTGAAGCTAGAACCGCAGAGTGCGAAACTTAGTTATTTATAAATTTCAGGATTATCACTTTTCCAACGACGATGAAGCCAAAACCAAAATTTTGGCTCTTTAGTGATAATACTAGTTAACCAATCGGCTTGAAGTTGCGTAGCTTTTAAAATATCTGCATTTTCATCTTCAGTTTTTTGTACTGGAATTTCATCAAACAGCATAAGTGTATAGTTTTGTTCATCATCAGTTCTAATAGTTACAGGGATAATCGCCGCATTAAATTTTCTCGCTAAATATGCTGGGGTTGAAGTTTGACGAATAGATTTACCCATAAACTCAACTATAATTCCCTCATTTTTTCTCATATTTGTATCTATTAACAGACCTGATGCTTTACCTTTTTTAATAAGTCTAATAAGTGGTTTTATAACATTTTTTTTCTCTAAATTTGTATTTCCAAAACTTGATCTTGCTTCAAGTAACCAGTTTTCATATTCTGTATTTTTAAGTTTTTTATATACAGCTGCAAGTGGTTCTACAAATGCACCAAGCGATGCACCACCTAGTTCCCACGAGCAATAATGTGTAGTTACATATATAACCGCGCGCCCCTCATTATGCACTTTTTGTACAGCTTCAATATTTTGTACAGTAATTTTTTTTTCTAACTCTTTTTTTCTCATATGTCGAAGTTCCATAAGGTGTAAAAAGTTATACATTAAATTTTTAAAGGCATATCTAGTAATTTTATCTATCTCTTTATCATTTTTTTTTCCATCAAATGCATAATTTAAATTTTGGTAAGCTATATTTCTATATTTTTTTGAAATATAATATCCTATAATTCCCAAAAAAGAAAAAAATGACTTTCTCACCCTTTTTGGTAAAATCATTAATAGGCTCTCTAATAATAATAAAAGTTTAAGTTGCATATATATTTATCCTTGTAATTAAGCATTATATCAAAGCCATTGTAAATATGCTTTTGCTATAATTGCATAATTAAAATTAAGGCTACAAAATGGTTACATTAGATATTCAACAATTTTCTATCGGTCGTACAAAAGCAAGGGCTTATTTTTGTTATTTGTTTTCTAGAAATATTCCAAACAGGCTACCATCACTAAGTAAAGAGATGATTATGCCTAAACTTTTAAAGATAAAGGCTGATTTACAAAATTGTGAGGGTGTTTATCTTTTAGATTATAAAGGTGTCCAAATCACTCCTACCTTTACATCTAAAGGACAAGTAGATGAAGATGCTGGCAAAATTCGCGCAGATCGTGCATATTATTATCGTGCTGTTCGTGAAGGTAGATGTACAATAACTGATCCTTATCCATCACTTATTACTAAAGAGCTTACAATTACTGCCTCTCAACCAATTTATTGTGAAAAAGATGAATTAAAATATGTAGCATGTTTAGATATGCCTCTTGATGAAGTGATAAAAATTTCACATCTAAATACATCAGATCTTGCATTTTCTAAACTTTTTAAATATGCATATGGAGCCTTTTCATTCGCTCTCATTGCAATAGCTTTATTATTATTTATCTCTGCTATTCAAAGCTTTTTTTTATTTGAAATTTCACCATCACATTTTCAAATTAAAGAGGTATTTGAAGCTACAATCTTAATGACTTTAGCTTTAGCTATATTTGATTTAGCTAAGACGCTTATAGAAGAAGAGATATTAGGACGACATAAAGAACAAAATATATCTGGGCCACATAAAACCATGGTTCGATTTTTAGGTTCAATTATTATAGCCTTATCAATAGAAGCTTTAATGTTAGTATTTAAATTTGCTATAACAGACCCAGCACAGCTAATATATGCAATGTATATCATTGGCGGTGTAGCTATGTTACTTATTGGTTTAGCAGTATATATAAAATTTACAAAAATTGAAAATGAGCAGCGATGAGTGAAACAATTGCTATAGTTGATTATAATATGGGCAATTTAGCAAGTGTGCAAAATGCATTTGCAAAACTTGGGCAAAAAACAATTATTGAGAGAGACCCTAATAAATTTAAAGATTATGATAAGTTGGTTTTACCTGGTGTTGGTGCTTTTGGCGATGCTATGGAGCATTTAAGAGATCGAAATATGATAGATGCTCTAACAAGTTATGCTAAAAGTGGAAACTATATGTTTGGGATATGTCTTGGAATGCAACTACTATTTGATAGTAGTGAAGAGTTTGGCAACCATGATGGCTTAGGTCTTATAAAAGGAAAAGTAACAGCTTTTGATGCAACTAATTTTAGTGAAGCGTTAAAAATTCCACATACGGGTTGGAATAGAGTGTTTACAGAGCAACATCCTCTTTTTGAGAACTTAGATGAAAATCATTATTTGTATTTTGTACATTCGTATCATGTCAACTGCACAAATAAAGCTGATATAATTGCTCAAACAAATTACGGTTATGAGTTTACTTCATGCGTATCTCATAACAATATTATGGGAATACAACCCCACCCTGAAAAAAGCCATAAAAATGGATTAAAAATTTTAGAAAACTTTATAGGATTATAACAAATGACTTTATACCCAGCAATAGATTTAAAAGATGCAAAAGCGGTTAGGCTTACAAAAGGTTTGATGGATAGTGCAAAAATTTATTCAGATGAACCATGGACATTAGTTAAAAAATTTGAAGAGATGGGTGCAGAGTGGGTTCATTTAGTTGATTTAAATGGTGCATTTGCAGGGGAACCAAAAAACTTAGAGCAAATCATAAAAATACGTCAAAATTGTAGTGTAAAACTAGAACTTGGTGGTGGTATTCGCGATGAAAAAACTATACAAAAGATGCTTAAAATCGGCATTGATAGAATTATTTTAGGTTCAATCGCTGTAAAAGATCCACAATTTGTAAAAGATATGGCTGCAAAATACCCCATAGCAGTTGGGATAGATGCAATTGATGGCTTTGTTGCTGTTGAGGGCTGGGGTAAGGTTAGCTCAATGCGTGCAACTGATTTAGCTAAAGAGTTTGCAAATGCAGGTGTTGAAGCTATTATCTGTACTGATGTAGGTAAAGATGGTACTCTTAGTGGTGTAAATGTAGATTTTACGGTTGAGATTGCAAGAGCAAGTGGTATAAGTACTATTGCTAGTGGCGGAGTTAAAGATGAGAGTGATATCCAAGCACTAATTGCAACCAATGAAGTAGATGGTGTTATCATAGGAAAAGCTTATTATGAGGGGACACTAGACTTACCAAAAATGTTTAAATTATTAGATTAATAGACATGAAATAAAAATTTTGCTATTATAGTGATAATAAATTATGCAAAATATAATATAAAAAAGGATTCTAATTGAAGTTACTTGTTGTTGATGACAGTTCTACGATGCGTCGTATTATTAAAAACACTTTAGCTAGACTTGGATATAAAGATATACTAGAGGGCGCTGATGGGGTTGAGGGTTGGAATCAAATAGACTCTAATCCAGACATTGATATGTTAATTACAGACTGGAATATGCCTGAAATGAACGGCTTAGAACTAGTTAAAAAAGTTCGCGCAGATAGTCGTTTTACTGACTTGCCAATTATTATGGTTACTACAGAGGGTGGTAAAACTGAAGTTATAACTGCACTTAAAGCTGGAGTAAACAATTATATTGTAAAACCATTTACGCCGCAAGTATTAAAAGAAAAACTTGGCGCTGTTATGGGCGTAACCTAATAATGCAAGAGAGCTATTATGAGCTCACTGTAAAAGTATCCTCTCATATAGACTTATTTAGAGATTTTTTGAATGATACTGTAGATATTGGTTTTGAAGAAATTGACGGTGGTTTTATAGTTAGAAGCGAAGATGAATTAGAAATTCTTTCTTGGGGGTTAGAACAATTTACTTCAGCCCTTTGTAAAGCACTTAAAATAAATGTAGAATGTGAATGTTCTCAAAAAAAATTAGCTAACAACGATTGGGTTGAGATTTATAAAAAAAGTGTTAGCCCAGTTGAGATAGCAGGCTTTTATGTACATCCATCTTGGAATGAACCAAGTGCAGAGTTGATAAATATAAAAATTGACCCAGCTTTAGCTTTTGGAACGGGGCACCATCCCACAACAGCTTCAGCTCTTCGTGCAATATCAAAATATGTAAAACATAATTCTAGTGTTTTAGATGTTGGTTGCGGAAGTGGAATACTTGGAATTGGTGCTATTAAACTAGGCGCTAACGTAGATGCATGTGATACTGACCCTGCGTCAATACAAAACACATTGCAAAATGCAAAGTTAAATAAAGTAGAATTTAAAAACGTTTGGGAAGGTTCATGTTCCTTAACAAAAGAGACTTACGATATTGTTATAGCAAATATTGTAGCTGATGTATTAACTTTTATTGCAAAAGATTTGAAACTAGCAACAAAAGATGATGGAATTTTAATACTATCTGGAATATTAGATAAATACGAAGATAAAGTTTTAAAGTTTTACAAAGATTTTAAAACTATACAAAAAGTAACCCAAGATGAATGGGTAACACTAATTTTACAAAATAATAGGAACTAAGTTAAATGCAAAATAATAAAAACAATAAAAACAATAAAAATGATAATAATAATTTTTTTAATCAAAATCCATTAATAACATTTGCAATATTTTCAGTAGTAATAATTTTGCTATTTAAAACACTTGTTGGCGAAAACGCAACATTAAACTCAGGAGAGCAAAACCAAAAAACTCAACAAGTAAGTTATTCTGAATTAAAAGGCTTAATAACTACCAAAACAGTTAATAAAGTTGAAATTGGACAAAGCTACATTAAAGCAACTTCAGCTGATGGCAATGTATATACTACTAGAATTATTAAAGGTGATACAGAATTAGTAAAAGAGCTTGATAAACAAGGAATTGAATATACTGGCTTTAGTGAAACAAACTGGTTTACAGAGATGTTTGGATGGTTATTTCCATTTTTATTAATTATGGGTATATGGATGTTTTTTGCTGGACGAATGCAAAAAAATATGGGTGGCGGAATCCTTGGTATGGGTGGATCTAAAAAAATGATTAACTCAGAAAAACCAAAAACAAAATTTGATGATGTTGCTGGAGTAGAAGAAGCTAAAGAGGAAGTTCAAGAGATAGTTGATTTTTTAAAATACCCTGCTAGATATGTTGAAATTGGTGCAAAAATTCCAAAAGGTGTACTTTTAGTTGGAAGTCCTGGTACTGGTAAAACACTTTTAGCTAAAGCTGTTGCTGGAGAAGCTGATGTACCATTTTTCTCAGTTACAGGTTCTAGTTTTATAGAGATGTTTGTTGGTGTTGGTGCAGCAAGAGTTCGTGACTTATTTGAGCAAGCAAAAAAAGATGCTCCAAGCATTATCTTTATAGATGAGATAGATGCTATTGGTAAAAGTCGTGCAGCAGGTGCTCAAATGGGCGGAAATGATGAGCGTGAACAAACACTAAACCAACTTCTAGCAGAGATGGATGGTTTTGGAACAGATACACCAGTGATTATTCTAGCAGCTACAAATAGACCTGAAATTCTTGATCAAGCTCTACTTCGTCCTGGTCGTTTTGATAGACAAGTATTAGTTGATAAGCCAGATTTTGAAGGCCGTGTAAAAATTTTAAAAGTACACATGAAAGATGTGAAAATGGATAAAGATGTTGATGTTGAAGAGGTAGCTCGCTTAACTGCTGGTTTAGCTGGTGCTGATTTGGCAAACATTGTAAACGAAGGTGCTCTTTTAGCTGGTCGTAAAAGTCAAAAAACTGTTAAGCAAAAAGATTTGTTTGAATCAGTTGAGCGTGCAATAGCTGGTCTTGCAAAAAAATCAAGAAGAATTAATCCTAAAGAGAAAAAGATTGTTGCATATCATGAGAGTGGTCATGCGTTGTTAGCTGAGACTACAAAAGGTGCAAAAAAAGTATCTAAAGTATCAATTGTACCTCGTGGATTAGCAGCCCTTGGTTATACACTGAACACACCTGAAGAAAATAAATTTATGATGCAAAAACATGAGCTTTGGGCTGAAGTAGATGTATTACTTGGTGGTCGTGCAGCTGAAGAAATTTTTATTGGCGAAATATCAACTGGTGCTGGAAATGATTTAGAACGCGCTACTGATATTATTAAATCAATGGTTCAAACATATGGTATGAGTGATGTAGCTGGTTTGATGGTACTAGAAAAATCTCGTCAATCCTTCTTGGGTGTAGGTGGTCCTGCAGCTCGTGAGTATAGTGATAAAATGGCTCAAGATATGGATAACTTTATAAAAACATCGTTAGATGAAAGATACAAAGATGTTTTACAACGCCTTAATGAGTATAAAGATGCTATTGAAAATATGGTTAAATTACTTTATAAAAAAGAAAATATTAGCGGCGATGAGGTTCGTGAAATAATAATTAATTTCGAAGAGGAAAATAATATAGACTCTAAAGTTGAAATTGTAGCTGACGAGATAGCAGAAGAGTTAAAACAAGATGCTAAAATGGCACAAGACAAAGAAAGCAAGGAAAATAAGGAAAAAGAAGATGAACAATAACCTTTTACCTTTAGCCAAAGAGGGTTGGAGTTATGTTGCATATTCTACAATAACCTTTTTAGTATTAGGTTTTTTAGATTTAGAATTTTTACAATTTTTTTCATTTTTAGCAATACTACTATTCCTTTATATATTTAGAAACCCTGAAAGACAAATGCCATCATTAGAAAAAGGTGGAATTATCAGCCCAGTTGATGGAGTTGTCACTTGCGTAGAAGAGCTTCAAGGGAATGATTTTTCATATAAAGTAGGTATAGAGAGTTCTTATTTTGATGTCTCTATTTTAAGAGCACCTATTGAATCTAGTGTCAAAAGTATCAATATTTTAAAGGGAGCAAAATTATCTAAATTTTCTGATTTAAGTGATAAACTAAATGAAAGTATAGAGCTTGTATTTGAAGATGCTGATTCAAATACAATCAAAATAATACATCAAAATACATTAGGCTTTAGTGATATTAAATTTGATTCATTTGTATCTAAGAAATTAGTTCAAGGCTCAAGATATGGGGTAATGACAAAAGGGATTACAAATATTTATTTTCAAAAAAATACAAAACTAAATGTAACTGTTGGTATGGAACTAAAAGCTTGTGAATCTATTATAGGTTATCTTTATTAGCTATAATTTTATCTAAATACAACTTTTGTGTATCTATCTCAAAGTTAAAAAATCTAGAAGTAAAACCTCCATCTCCAATCTGCTTAAATTGAATTACTGCTCCGCCATTATTTTGCGTCTCTAGGTATAAAAGTCCAAGTGCATATCTACTCTCTTTATTTTTACGATTTTTCATTTTAGCTAACTCAAGTAGTGCTATTGCATTAGCTGGGTGAGAAGATGCTGTAGATGCTACAGCCCCTAAAAATAAAGTATGTGAATCACGCACTTTTAAATCATCAATAAGGTGATTGTAAAGGACATATGACTCTTCGTATTTTTTATCATAAAGAGAAGCTAAAGCTAAAGAGCTTACAATCTCTTGTGTATTGTTATGTGTAGTTTCTAAAGTATCTCTAAGCTGTTTTCTTAAAAAAAACAATCTACCTGTAATTAAATTTTGTTGTATATATAAATATCTAGTAATATATGGTCCATAATATAGATCATCAAAATTAAATTTTTGCTCTTTTAGATAATTCATAACTTCAAAAGCATACTCTTTTTGTTTTAATTCATTAAAATGTGCATCAATATACATCATATGTGGCAAAATATCATTAGGCGATAGAGCAACAAGGGCTTTTGTCGCACGAGAAGCGATATCTTTATTATTTAACTCTAATGCAATAATTGACTCTAATGCTAAATATATTGGTCTTTGTTTATAATCATTATATAACCAATCGAGTGCACTTACAGTATTATTATCACTAACATACAAAAGAGTTTTTATAAATCTAATATATTCACTCTCTTGTTCTAGTGATATAGATTCTTTTATTGTTGCAAGTAATCTGGTATGCTCTTTATCTAATATTTTAGCACACATCACTCCATAGATACCAGATAGATAGTTTTTAGCATCTAAATGAAACGATTTTATAAAATATTTATGTGCTTGTGCAATATCACCTAATTGAGCATAAGTAAGCCCAATGTTATAATTCAAAATTGAATGTTTTGGTTGAATATTTACTAATTCTTTTAATTTTTCATTTGCATCTCTTATATTAAAAGATAAAGCCATTTTTATAGCTTGGACAATTCCTTTATTTACAGTAGATGTTGCTGTACTTTTATTTAAATATGTTTGAGCACTCTGTATGTTATCAATAAACATATTTGAATTCCCCTTACGAATATAACTTATAGTTTTGTGTGCATCAAATATTTTATATGGTGAGTAATAAAATATTTTATGATAATTTGTAAACTTATCTTTAGTTATATTTTCTCTATAACTATCTTGTGCTTTAGCAGAATCAAATAATTCATCTTTTAAAGTAACTTTTATTGGATATGGTTTATAAATTTCTTCTGGGAACATATCTGTTGTATTTTCTATTAGTTTTCCCGCAGATGCTACAAGACCTGATTTTAGATATATATAACTTAATGCTAAAGCAGATTTAACAGGTTCAATGTTTTCTCTCATAGCGTCTTTAAAATATTGTTTTGCTAATGTCAAATCACCAACTCTTGCATAAAGTAAACCAACAGAAAAAGCATCACTTTTTTGGTAGTCTTTTTCTAAATCTTCAATAGCCTCGTAATTATTCCCATATAAAGCATTTATCTTTGCTTTTAAATGTTTTTGTATATTTGGATATGCATCTGTAGTAGGATTATTCAGTGAACTAAGAGCTTCAAGATAGTTATTTGAATAATACTGAATTAATGTATAATAATATGAATAAAGTGGTGATTTATTTTCTTGAGGAAGATAAGCATATGCAAGGTCTATATAATAATCAAAACTTTTTTTGTCTTTTAAGTGCAGGGAGCAAACAGCGGCATTGATAGCACTTACACATCTCTTTTCACCATTTAGAATTGCCTTTGCAAATGTTTTTAAAGCAGTATCATATTGCTCATTTTTCAGTTGCGCTACACCTAGATTATATAAAGAGATTGATTCACTATACTCTGCGATTTTTTCATACAAATTTAAAGCTTTTTCTTTTGAGCCATGAGAATAGAGGTAATTTGCTTTTGCAATCATATTTTCTAATTTACTAAGTTCTACAGTTTTTTTATTGTCCTCATCTAGTCTTTCTTCTATGTAATCTAATGAGTAAGTTTGTTTTTTATCTTTAGATGAACTAAATACAAGACTAATAATTATTATAATTAATAAAATAGCTCCAATAATAGAAAATATAATTATTTTTTTCTTCTTATCGTCATTTTGAAGTTCGGGAGTAGTTGAATCTAATTCATGGTCTATTGCAGCATCACTCTCTTGGATAATAATTATTTCTTCTTCAAGCTTAGCCATTACTTACCTTAGAATTTATTAGTTGTTTTAAGCAATAAAAGTACCAAAATACTCAACTAAATGTTTTTCAAGGCTTCTTGAATTTTTATAGCTTGAATATGTTCACCTACATCATGAACTCTGAGTATTGACACCCCATTTTTAACAGCTTCTAAATGCAAAGACAAAGTTCCCCCTAATCTGTTTTGTGGTAGTGAAGATGATATTTTATCAATCATAGATTTTCTTGATGCTCCAATTAACAATGGTTTATTTAGAGTTAAAAAATGTTCTAAATGTTTAATCAAAACAAGATTATTTTCTAAACTTTTCCCAAAACCTATACCAACATCTAAAATAATATCTTTAATTCCAAAAGATTCTGCCTTATTAATTCTCTCTTTAAAAAAAGAATAAATATCACTTAAAATATTTTCATAACTAGGGTTATTTTGCATTGTTTTTGGGGTCCCTTGCATATGCATTATTACAACCTTTGCATCATATTTAGCACAAATTACACACACCTCATCATTTTGTAAACCTGTAATATCATTTACAATTTTAAACCCACTCTCAAGTGCTTCTTGTATAACTAAAGGTTCATATGAATCTATACTAAAGTCAACTTTTTCATAAAGCTTTTTCTTTTTAATAATTTCTAAAACTGGTTTTATTCTCTTTAATTCTTCCTCTGGGGTAACTTTATGTGCTAAAGGAGCTGATGATACAGCACCAATATCTATAATTGATGCACCATCATCTATCATTTTTTGTATCTTTTGTATCGCTTGTGAATCTATAAATCTACTACCACTAAAAAAGCTATCGTTATTAGTATTTATAACTCCCATTATCTCAACTTGCTTTGGAGTTACAGTATTTAAAATTGATTCTAACTCAAGAGCTAGCTCTTTTAAGCCAAACGGTTGTGCTAACTCTTTTTTACTTAATAGTTTCAATTGTTTAGTAGTAGCTATCAGCAAACAATCAACTTTAGGAGTTTGTGCTAAAACCGTACCTCTTGGCACTGCCAAATCTGCACTAATACTTAGTGCATCTTGCTTTAATATATTTGCACCACCTACATTTAAATCTCTTATATAAATTAGATGCACCTTAGTCTTTGAGCTTAAAATACTTATCCCACTACTATCTACACCTAAATTTTTTAAAAGTGCTGCAACATCACATTGTGCATTTAGTTTTTCAATCTGCATGTGCAAAACTCATTAAAACAAGTGCTAACACACTTTGAGGACGAGAATTTAACTCTAAAAGCCTATATGCTTTATCAAAAATTTCTAATTGTTCGTTTGATAAAATAAGCGTATCAACTATTGTAGCTCTTGCATAGATTGCTTCTACTAACTCTTTAACCTCTATTTTTGAAACTCTTGCATTTGTTTTTAAAAATGCAAACACTTCAGCATAATCTATTTTTGCTAAACTCATATCAAAATTTTTTGTTTCATGGGTTATTTTACCTTTAAAAATCGGTAATCTGGAGCGAACAGTTGGAAGTAGATTTGATTTTGTTGGACTAATGATGATAAACTCAATGTTTTTAGGGGGCTCTTCAAGAACTTTAAGTAAAGAATTTTGAGCTTCTACTCCAAAACTTTGAGAACCTAAAACTATATATTTTGTTTGACTCTCACTAATATAAGCTTCTGCCACAACAGCTTTTGCATGTTCTAGCTTGAATTTTTCTTCTATAAAACCTACAACTCTTAAGGGATGAAGTTTCTCTTGAAATTTTTCAAATTCATTTAATATATCTGTAGATACTAAGATATGACTTTTTATTGCATCATGAGGTAACATCTACCTCTCCAAACATTGCTGCATTTAGTGATAAATCAAAAAGACGATAAACCTGTAATAGCTTTATGTCTAGGTACTTATCATAGCTTTTTAAGTTAAAACTATTTACATACTCTTCATCAAAAATCCAAAGATAACTATTGTTTTTTCTTTTTGCAATATCAGCTTTTTTATTATCTCCTGAACCAATATACCAAAAAAAATAATCATCTTTTAATGAAAGATTTATCATATTTTCAATTATATTAATCTTATCTCCACCACTAATATTGTTGTAGTGTGGATATAAAGAATCTAAACTTACAATGGGTAAAAGTGGACGATCAAATTTCTCAGAGTTAATTGTATATAATATATAGTTTTGTAACCATTTTCTTTTATCATCAGTTATAAGAATAATAGTCTGCCCATTTAGTATTTGCTCAAGTGCAATAGAAGTAGCAGGTGTCCAATCAAATCTAAGCTCTTCTAACCAAGAAAAACTAGAGCCCTCTTCTCTTATTGTTTCTAAACTCCATTGGGCAAAATCTATATCATTAAACATCTTGATTACTTATCTAACTCATAAGAGGCGTGAAGTCCACGAACTGCTAATTCTGCATATTTTTCATCGATAATCATAGATACTTTTATCTCTGAAGTTGAAATCATATTGATATTTATATTGTTTTTTGCCATTGTTGAAAATGCAAGTGCTGCTACGCCAGTATGTGACTTCATTCCAACGCCAACAACTGATACTTTACAAATATTTTCATTATAAGAATCAGACTTTATCTCTCCAGTTTTTATAAAACAATCTACAATATTTTTTGCATCTTCAATATCACTAACTGGGACTGTAAAATCTATGCTAGTACTACCATCATAAGCTTTAGTTTGAATAATCATATCTATATTTATATCATTTGTTGCTAGTTTATTAAAAATATCAGAAGCTATTCCTGGTCTATCTTTTACGCCAACTAAAGAGATACGAGCTTGGTTTCTGTCTAATGCTATTCCGCTTACTAGTGGTGCTTCCATAATATTTTCTTCCTTTGTTATTAATGTTCCCTCTTCATCTGAAAAACTTGAGCGTGTTACTAAATTTACATTTAGTTTTTTAGCCATCTCTACTGAGCGACTTTGAAGTACTTTTGCACCAAGAGATGCTAACTCTAACATCTCATCATAAGAGATGTAGTCTAATTTTTTAGCACGTGGTTCAATACGAGGGTCAGTTGTATAGATTCCATTTACATCTGTATATATTTCACATAAGTCTGCTTTTAGAGCTCCTGCTATTGCTACAGCGGATAAGTCACTTCCCCCACGACCAAGAGTTGTAACATCCCCGTTTTCGTTTACACCTTGAAATCCTGCTATTACAATTATTTTTCCAGATTTAATCTCTTTTTTCATAGCATCTGGATTTATTACTTCTATTCTTGCTTTTGTATGGTGCATATTTGTCACAATCCCAGCTTTACGACCAGTCATTGCAACTGCCTCATGCCCCATTTCATTAAGAGCTATTGATAAAAGTGATGCGGTAACTCTCTCCCCTGAACTCAACAACATATCCATATCCGCCCTACTTGGAGTAGATGAAAAATGCTCAGCATACCCAACAAGCTTATTTGTTTCCCCACTCATAGCAGATACAACTACAACTACATCATTGCCAGCTTTTTTGCATTTACTAACACGATTAGCCACATTTTGAATGCGATCTAAATCACCAACACTTGTTCCGCCAAATTTTTGAACAATTAACATTTTATAAATAACTCTCTTTTTTAAAATAATTTATTACTTTTTTATAAACTTCTTGCTTAAATGCAGCACTTAAACCCAATACATCATTAACTTTTACAAACTTATACGCACTAAACTCTGGATGCTTTGTTTGTAGATTAATCTTTGCATCAACACCCAATTTTAGCAAAAAATATCTTTGAGTTTGACCAGTAAATGGTTTCATCGATGCAGCTATTTTAGAAGGAAAATCATAAGATATCCACTCAGGGTACTCTGCAATAATAGTTGCATCTTTTGTACCTATCTCCTCTTCAAGCTCACGAAAAAGTGCTTCTTGTACCTCTTCGCCCTCATCTATTCCACCTTGTGGAAATTGCCAAACATTTTGTAAATCATTTCTTTGTGCTATAAAAATCTCTTTTTTTTGTGGATAATTATGTGATACCACAATCATAGCTACATTAGGACGATATAGTTTTTTTTTACTCATTAGATTCTCTGTATTTAAATATCGCGATTATACAAAAATAGCTATTAAAATAAGATTACGAGTTAATTAAAAAAATGATACACTTTGAAATGTTGTTATATATCCATATTCCATTTTGCGATTCTAAATGTTCATACTGCGCTTTTAACTCTTATGTAGATAAATTTCATCTTAAAAAAGACTATATGAAAGCCCTTGAAATTCAACTAAATCTTGAATTAAAAAGATTTAATGTTTATAAAAAAAATATACAAACCATATTTATCGGTGGTGGTACACCATCTACTGTTTCACCAAAATTATACGCACCATTATTTAAAATTTTAAAACCTTATTTAAAATCAAATGCTGAAATAACCATCGAAGCAAATCCAAATAGTTCCACTCATGATTGGCTTCTCGATATG
This sequence comes from Sulfurimonas sp., assembly GCA_021648405.1. Classification (GTDB taxonomy): domain Bacteria; phylum Campylobacterota; class Campylobacteria; order Campylobacterales; family Sulfurimonadaceae; genus Sulfurimonas. Next base: position 58,618 of record JAKISX010000003.1, read on the forward strand.
CATGAACTTGGGGTAAATCGTATAAGTTTTGGAGTGCAGAGTTTTAATGATGATAAATTAAAATTGTTAAATCGTGCTCATAATTCAAAACAAGCAAAAGAAGCAGTTTTAAATGCTAAAAAAGTTGGTTTTAAAAACATCTCCTTAGACTTAATATATGCAACTTATGGCGATACAAAAAAATTACTTAGCAACGATTTAATTGAGGCGTTTAAACTACCAATAAACCATCTAAGTGCATATGCTTTAACCATTGAACAAGGCACTCTTTTTGAAAATAAACCTCAAATGTCAAAAGAAAAAATACAACTTACTTCATGGTTCTTTGAGTCTATCATAACACATGGGTTTGAACAATATGAAATAAGTAATTTTGGCTCATATAAAAGTGAACACAACTTAGGTTATTGGCAGTATAAAGATTATATTGGGCTAGGAAGTGGAGCTGTAGGAAAATTAAAAAATGAGCGTTTTTATCCAACTAGCAACATTGATAACTATATACTAAACCCAAATGATATAGACTCAGAACTACTAAGTAGCGATGAAATAAAAATAGAAAAAATCTTCTTAGGACTTCGCTCATGTATAGGTATAAAAAAAGAGATTTTAGATGAAAAAGAATTAAAACAAGCAAAATTATTAGTTAAAGAAAAAAAATTATATTTTAAAAATAATACTTTTTATAACTATAATTTTCTTTTAGCAGATGAGATTGCACTGTTTTTGTTTTAAGATTATTGTTCGGTATATCTCTATTTTAATCATTCTTTTGCTAAAATCCACATAATTATTTTTTTAACAAGGTTTTACATGTTTGGTATGGGTTTTTCAGAGATACTTATTATCGCTGTTATAGCTATTATATTTTTAGGTCCCGATAAGCTTCCGTCTGCGATGATTGAAATTGCTAAGTTTTTTAAAAATACTAAAGAAACTATTAGTTCAGTTAAAGATTCAATAGAAGAAGAGATACATATAAAAGATATGAAAGAGGAAGCCTTGGCTTACAAAAAAGAACTTCTAGGTGCTTCAAATAAACTAAAAAAAGTAACAAACTCTTCACAAATAAGTTCTAAGCTAACAAAAATTGGAGATGATATTCTCCATGACTCTAAAGACGAAAAAATTATTTTTGAAAAAAAAGAATCGCCAAATGCTTAGTGATTTAAGACCACATCTTGTAGAGCTTAGAAAAAGATTAGCTATTTCAGCTGGTAGTTTAATCGTTATGTTTTTTGTAATGTTTTACTTCCATGAAGCTATACTTAGCTGGATGATTGAACCACTAAATTATGCACTAGCTGAAGTTGGTAAAAAATCAGTCCATGCAGCGGATGGTATGGTTACTACCAACCAAGTTGGAGGGGCATTTTTTGCAGCTCTAAAAGTTTCATTTTTTGCAGCAATTTTAGGAGCACTACCAATAATCCTTTTACAAATTTGGCTTTTCGTTGCTCCTGGTTTATATGCTAATGAAAAAAAGATGATTGCCCCATTTGTACTTGGTGGCACAATAATGTTCACTATTGGGGTGCTTTTTGCATATTATGTTGTTACCCCTTTTGGGTTTGATTTTTTAATCACTTTTGGTGATTTTAAATTTACTCCACTTATTAATATTGAAGATTATGTTGGTTTTTTTACAAAAATTATGTTTGGATTTGGTATAGCATTTGAGCTTCCTGTTTTTGCTTACTTTTTGGCCTTACTTGGTATGGTAAACGACAAACAGATGATAAGTTTTTTTAAATACGCAGTTATTATAATCTTTATTGTTGCTGCACTTTTAACTCCACCAGATATTTTAACTCAACTTCTTATGGCAGGTCCACTTATTATACTATATGGCTTTTCTATTTTAATTGTTAAAATAGTTAATCCTGCTAAAATCGATGACGATGAAACAGATGCAAAATAATAAAGAATTCCTAACCTCCAGTTATGACTTTACACTACCGAGTGAACTTATAGCTACTCACCCAGCACACCCAAGAGATAGTGCAAAACTTCTTATATATAATCGCCAAACTGATGAAATAATTCACACATATTTTTATGATTTTGAAAAATATATCCCAAAAAATTGCGCTTTAATCTTTAATGACACAAAAGTAATAAAAGCAAGACTTTATGGGAAAAAACAAAGTGGTGGAAATATTGAACTTTTAATAAATAAACCACTAAACGCATTTGAGATAAATGTATATATTCGTGGTAAAGTAAAAGTTGATACAGAGATATCTTTTGAAAATGATTTAGTAGCTAGGGTTATAAAACTAGAAGATGATGGAAGTCGTATTGTTGAGTTTTCAACATCTAAAAATAAGCTTAGATTTGAAGATTTGCTACCTATCATTGATATAATCGGTCATGTTCCTCTTCCTCCATATATCAATAGAGATGATGAAAAATCAGATGAAAGTGAGTATCAAAGTGTATTTGCAAAAAAGCAAGGTGCAGTAGCTGCTCCAACTGCTTCACTACATTTTACAGATGAACAACATACTCGAATTTGCAATAATTTTAAACACGCTTATGTAACTTTACATGTGGGAAGTGGGACATTTAAACCTGTAGATGTTGAAATTATAACACACCATCCTATGCACTCAGAATATTATAATATCTCAAATGAAGCAAAATCTTTGCTAGATTCAGATACTCCGATACTTAGTATAGGGACAACATCTACAAGGACTATTGAATTTTACGATAAACATGGGAAAATTCTTCAAGGTGAAGCAAATCTGTTTTTACACCCCAACAACAAACCAAGTCGAGTAAACCATCTTTTGACAAATTTTCATCTACCCAAATCAACACTTTTGATGTTAGTTGCGTCATTTGTTGGAGTACAAAAAACTCAAGTACTTTATGCACAAGCTATAAAAAATAAGTATCGTTTTTATAGTTATGGTGATGCGATGTTGATTATTTAAAAAACAACATAACAAAGCGTCATTCTCAGTTTAACAACTCGTCATTCTCAGCTTGACTGGGAATCTATAGCAAAATTATTCAAAAAAGACTTTAACAGAACTAATCTGTTTCTTTAAGCTTTGGGTTGTAAAAACTACTTTTTAGGCAGCTTTCATATTGCCTATTTTAACTTCGCTATTGACACTTTTAGCTTGTTGTCTAATTTGGTATGGAATTATTGGGGTTAAAGTTGTTATTAATCATGTGTTATACTCGATTCAAATAAATACTATAGTTATTATGCATGGAGATTAAAATTGATTAAAAAATTAGTACTTTTTCTTAGTGTACTTTTAGTTCTTATAACTATGAATACTCATCTGCATCTAAATCATAATGAAGAACATCAGCATATACATAAAGACCACCATGAAATGCATAGCTTTCACTCTGATGTGCATAACCATGAACATATAGTGGAAT